>DAOUTP010000200.1 GCA_030626645.1 Candidatus Cloacimonadota bacterium | reverse complement strand
CTGCTCCAGATATTGATATCACAATAGAAAGTGCTGAGTTTATTACAAATATTGCACTTCAGCAAAAAGAGAATTACTTAAAAAGTAGTAAGATAATATTGTTGCAACAAAAAATGAATTTTCTACCTTCGATCTCAATGACATATTCAGTAAATCATAATGATCCAAATGATATTTATGATTTTGAAAATTATGATAGAATGAGTAATACACTTTCGCTAAATGCCAGTTATAATATCTTCAATTTATTGGAAACTAGAGAATTGTATCTTCAATCAAAGAGAAATCACGAGCTTCTAGAGATAGATCTTGAAATCACAAAAGAGAGTAATATTATTGACTTGCAAATTCTGCTTTCTGATCTTGAAACAATAAAGCTATCAAAAAAGCTTTATGCTGATAAACTCGAGCTGGCAGAAAAGAACTTGCAGATGGCTCAGGAACTTTATAAACATGGAATGATAAGTCTGCTTGATCTTGATCGTTCAAAAATTGAGTTCCAGAATTCTACGATTTCAAATATGAGTAAAGAATTTGAACTGTTACGAAAACAGGAAGAAATAAATCTACTGCTTTCTAACAAAATTTTAGGTAAATGGTAAAAAAAGATTTGGTTATATAAAAAAACGGCGGAGATCTCCGCCGTTATAAATATGTAGCTCCAAAGAATTACTTATCGTTTTGCTGTACTCGATCTACAATCTGCTCAGTATATTTCTTTGCATTTTCTATTTTCAGTTGTACAGGATCGCCACCGGATTTAAAGCCATCATAATAGAAAATTAAAGTTTCTTCCAAACTAATGTAATTATCAAAGCTGTAGAATTCATCACCCCAATCATCAACTAAAAGGATATCCCACCATCCGGGTGTAACATTCCAGGAAACGTATTCTTCTGGACCAATATAGCCGCTTAGGTCATTAAGCCCCCAGCTTGAATCCTCACTGGGTGAAAGATATACTTCGTAAATATAGAAACTATAAGAATCATTCCAAACGATGATTTCACCAGCATTTGTTTCAAATTCTACTGTTGATCTAGATCCGGGTTTGATAGTTTTTGTAACACGCTCAGTAAAAACATATTCTCCCCCATATTCAACTGTAACACTCTTATCTTCATCTCCAAAGATAGATGTGCTTAAATCATAAGATTTTTGATAAGAATTACCTGCATCTAACCACTCGGTCAAACCATCATTAATTGTAAACCATCCATAGTCAGCGTCCAAATTGGAAATTCTCAAAATACCTTCATCTGAGCATCCAGCAAGGAACATTGCTAAAATGAAAACCAAGACTAAAATTTTCTTCATAATCTCCTCCTAATTTTGTGTTTCTTTTGTTTCAAGTGTAATATTTTCTACTTGTTTATTGTTTGGCAAGTTAAATGATGTTTTTTTTAATAAATTGTTTTTTCATAAAAATTATTATTTGTAATTTGTAATTTGTAATTTGTAATTTGTAATTAAAAATCGATATATAGTTTTCATATAATTAAAGTTCTTATGACTTCGTTTGCTCGTTCCTCCCAAGCCGAAGTATATATGTTTTTCTCCGAAAAGCCAAATCTTGTTTTTAAATCGTTTTACTTCGTAAAGCCGATTTATAATTGGCGGAGAGTCAGGGATTCGAACCCTGGGTAGGTGTAAACCCACAACGGTTTTCGAGACCGCCCCGTTCAACCGCTCCGGCAACTCTCCGCAAATAATTATTAAAAACTTACAAATAGAATTTATCCCTACAATGGTTTTCGCCTTGTCATCCGACATGGCGCCCTGATGCATATCAGGGCGAGACCGCCCGCCTGTCCCGTTAGCCATAGTGCATACTTGGTCGAATGACTGGGATTCAACCGCTCCGGCACCGTGTTATGCAACACGGCAGGACTCTCTTCAATATTTATTCACTTAAAATATCTCGTATTTGTTTGTGAAGCAATTTTTTCCCTTCAGAAGTTTTTAAGAATTTCTCTCTTCTACGGGCATCACTTTCCAATAAATAAGCTTCGTAATGTATCAGCATAAGAGGACGTCTTAACTTTGTCGATTTTACCTTTCCATACTCGTGTTCTTTCACTCTACGCTTCAGATCAGAAGTAAATCCTGTATAAAGCTGATTATTATTCATTCTTAAAATATATACATAATACATTTTTGTTTTCGCCTTGCCATTCGGCATGGCGCCCTGATGCATATCAGGGCGAGACCGCCCCGTTCAACCGCTCCGGCAACTCTCCGAATTTTCGATTTTTGATTTGGGATTTTTAGATTGATGATTTTGTGTTTCCAATCTCAAATTTCCAAACTTAAATCAAAACATTTTTAATCCAAATTCTCTCTCGCTGTTTTTCTTGAAGATACGAAAATGGCTGTTAATTGATCTGCTTCAGATAATAATTCCAATATTTCTTGATTTAAGATTAGTTTTTCATCTATTATAAATTCAATCCAGAAATGGGATTCGTCAGATTCTTCGATTACAATACTCAATTTTGCTATAAAAGATGCTCTACTTTGAGATCTACACGCTGCCCTGTAATTTGCAGCAACAGATGTTGAACAACGAATTAATTGACCTTGAATATGTTTTCCTAAATAGGTATTCGGTAAATATTTTACTATTTTTACACATTTATGAGCAAATGCTTTGGTTCTTTTTTTAAGTTCCTCTTTATTCATAAAATCCTAGTACTTTCAATCAGTAATTCACAATCTCCAATCTCCAATCTCAAATCTTCAATCTCAAATCTTCAATCTCAAATCTTCAATCTCAAATTATCTTTTGCTCTTAAAAAAGTCTTTCATTAAATTTGAACATTCTGCTTCACAAATACCAAATATTAATTCAGGATTGTGATTGAAATTCTTATCTAACAAAGCATTATAAATGGAACCGGCAGCTCCAGCCTTTTCATCGTAACAGCCAAAAACAACCTTTCCAATTCGTGACCAGATAATAGTCCCAGCACACATCAGACATGGTTCAACAGTTACATAAAGAGAATAATCATTTAAAAACTTCTCACCACTTGCAATAACTTCTTCAATAACAAGTTTCTCAGCGTGGGCTAGTCCATTATTTGTAGCGTTTGTTCGGTTATGAGCAGAAGTGATCAGTTTATTATTTTTAACTAATATAGCACCGATCGGCACCTCATTTTCCTGAAGTGCCGATCTAGCTTCATCAATTGCGAACTTCATCCAGTATTCATCTGGATATTTATTGTTCATCTATTTCATTGTCTTAAGAAACTTATAGTAATCACTATCTGTAGTCATAATGAGTGTATTCTTATTATCAATTGTTTTTTCATAAGTTTCTAAAGTTTTAAGGAATTCATAAAATTCAGGATCTCTGTTATAAGCATTTGCATAAATATTGATAGCCTCAGCATCTGCTTTACCTTTGATCTCTTGAGCTTTCTGATACGCTTCAGATTGAATTTGATCCAATTCTCTCTGCATTTTACCTAAGATCTCAGAAGAATTACCCTTTCCTTCTGACAGATATTTTTCTGCGATCTTATTCCTTTCAGAGATCATTCTCTCAAATACTTTCCCTTGAACTTCCTGATTATAGTTCAACCTTTTTATCCGAACATCAATCAAATTGATT
>DAOUTP010000399.1 GCA_030626645.1 Candidatus Cloacimonadota bacterium | reverse complement strand
CTTCGTATTTGCAGCAGAAGCTGCAAACATTAGTGCTTTAGGAAGCAGAAGCTTCCTAAAGAGGGGAGAACTCCTTCTCCTTGAGGAGAAGATAGAAAGTGAGATCGTTTTTCTGCGAAAAGCCGACTCATATGGGATGAGGTGAAAACGAGGCAGAAGCTTTGCAAAAAAGGATGAGATGATAAAAAGGAAATCATATGAAAGTAAAAGATAAGATCAAATCACTTGAATGGTTGCGTAAAGATATCATCGGCCGAAATATGTTATTTGAAACGTGTTATGGAATGAAACCACTTGTTTACGCCGATTATACAGCCAGCGGTCGAGCAGTCCATTTCATTGAGAATTATCTGACCGCTCTCTATAAATATTATGCTAATACTCATACAGAAGATGATTTTACCGGTAAAACAATGAGTACTCTTCTACATGATGCAGAAAAAGAGATCAAACGAATGGTCAATGCAGGAAAATCAGGTAAGATCATTTTTAATGGAACAGGAGCTACCGGAGGAATTTCTAAGCTGCAGCAGATCATAGGAGTTTACTGGCCTCCTGCAACTAAGAAAAGAATTAACGATTACTTACAGGAGCCATTAATAGAAGCTGATGAACAGAAGAAACTGTGTCATACAGATTTCTTAAATAAAATAAATGAAAAGTTACCCATAGTTTTTGTGGGTCCTTATGAGCATCATTCCAATGAGATCATGTGGCGGGAAACATTCTGTGAAGTAATAGAAATCCCTCTAAATGCATCAGGACTGATCGATTTAGTAACTCTGGATAAAGAACTTGCAAACCCAAAATATGCAAATCATGAAAAGATCGGTTCTTTTAGTGCTGCTTCAAATGTTTCTGGTGTACGAACTGATGTTTATGAAGTTTCTAGAATTCTGCATAAACATGGCGCAATTGCCTGTTTTGATTTTGCAGCTTGTGCACCTTATATTGAAATTGATATGAATCGGGATGATGAAAGCTATTTCGATGCGATCTATCTTTCTCCTCATAAATTTCTGGGTGGACCGGGCTCAAGTGGGATTTTAGTCTTTAATGAAAGGATATATAAGAAAGATCTTCCCCCGACAGTTGCTGCTGGTGGAACTGTTGATTTTGTAACGTTGGATCGTGAACATTATATAGAAGATATTGAAACCAGAGAGAAGCCAGGAACTCCTGGTATTATGCAGGCTATAAAAGTTGCTCTGGTGTTTCAACTCAAAGAAAAAGTTGGTGTGGAAAATATCGAAGAGATCGAGCATTATTACTTGAAGAAGTTTTATGATTATTACAAAAATAATGAAAAAATTCAGTTTTATGGTCCTATTGATCCTGATAATAGACTCAATATTATTCCCTTTAACATATTGCACAAAGACCGTTTATTTCATCACAAATTCATAACTAAATTAATAAACGATCTATTTGGAATTCAAACCCGAGCAGGATGTTCATGTGCAGGACCTTACGGTCATCGTCTACTGGATATTTCTCAAGAGATATCACG
>DAOUTP010000299.1 GCA_030626645.1 Candidatus Cloacimonadota bacterium | reverse complement strand
TCTCCCAGTTTTTTGATAGCTGCTTCATTCACAAGTCCTTTTTCATCCAGCTCTTCAGCAAAAGGTTCCAATTCGTTTTTAGCAAATTTCTTAGCTTCGTTAATGATCATTTGCTGTTCTTCATTAAATTTAAAATCCATCTTCCAACTCCAAATATTTATTTAAAAAATAAGTTACATATTTCTTCTATACTGCCCACCCACCTCAAACAGGGCGTGAGTGATCTGCCCGATCGAGCAGATTTTGGCGGCTTCCATCATCATTTCAAATACATTTCCATTGCTGGCTGCACATTCCTTCAAATTATTCAAAGCAACTTCCACGTTTTCTTCCTGAGTTTTGTGTAGTTCTTGCAGCATGCTGATCTGATATTCCTTTTCTTCCGGAGTTGCTCGGATAACTTCACCCGGTAAAATTGTAGGAGAACCTTTGGAGGAAATAAATGTATTCACACCCATGATCGGTAGTTTCCCTGTGTGCTTCAGAGTTTCATAATACAGAGATTCTTCCTGGATCTTACTCCGTTGATACATGGTTTCCATGGCTCCCAGAACGCCACCACGTTCCGTAATTCTATCAAATTCTGCCATCACAGCTACTTCCACAAGATCTGTAAGTTCTTCGATGATAAAAGCACCTTGTAAGGGATTCTGGTTCTTGGCAAGTCCCAATTCGTGGTTTATAATCATCTGGATAGCCATTGCTCTTCTTACCGATTCTTCTGTAGGTGTTGTGATCGCTTCATCATAGGCATTGGTGTGCAAAGAGTTGCAATTATCATAAATTGCATACAAAGCCTGAAGAGTAGTTCTAATATCATTAAAATCTATCTCCTGGGCATGGAGTGATCTTCCTGAAGTTTGAATGTGATATTTCAGCTTTTGAGAACGGTCATTTGCCTTATACTTCAATTTCATGGCTTTAGCCCAGATAAGCCTGGCAACTCTACCCAGAACAGAATATTCAGGATCAAGACCATTAGAGAAAAAGAAGGATAGATGCGGAGCAAATTTGTTAATATCCATTCCCCTTGAAACATAATATTCTACATACGTAAATCCATTGGCAAGTGTGAGTGCAAGCTGTGTGATGGGATTTGCTCCGGCTTCTGCTATGTGATACCCGGAGATGGAAACTGAATAGTAATTTCTGATATTGTGTTGAATGAAATATTCCTGAATATCACCCATTACTTTCAGTGAAAAATCTGTCGAGAAAATGCAGGTATTCTGGGCTTGATCTTCCTTCAGAATATCAGCTTGAACTGTACCACGAATTCTACAAAGCGTATCAGCTTTGATCTTCTCGTAAACATCTTCTGGTAAAACATGGTCTCCCGTAACTCCCAACAGCATAAGACCTAAGCCATCATTTCCTTCTGGTAACTCTCCTTGGTATTGAGGACGTTTTGTTCCTTTCTTTTTATAGATAGCTGCAATTTTCTTCTCTACTTCGTCTTCCAGATTGTTTTCTTTAATATAGAGTTCACATTGTTGATCAATAGCACCATTGAAATAGTACCCAACCATCATTGGAGCCGGGCCATTTATGGTAATCGAAACAGATGTCATGGGATCAGCTAAATTAAATCCGGAATAGAGTTTTTTCAGATCATCAAGGCAGGATATTGAAACTCCGCTATTTCCAATTTTTCCATATATATCCGGTCTTCGATCAGGATCTTCTCCATACAAAGTTACTGAGTCAAAAGCTGTAGAAAGTCTCTTGGCTGGCAATCCCAAGGAAACATAATGGAATCTTTTGTTGGTTCTTTCCGGTCCACCTTCTCCGGCAAACATACGGGTAGGATCTTCACCTTCTCTTTTGAATGGAAAAACTCCGGCAGCATAAGGAAATTCGCCCGGAACATTTTCTTTTAAATTCCATCTCAGGATATCTCCCCAGGCTTTATAGGATGGCAGAGAAATTTTGGGGATCTGCAAATGAGATAAACTCTCGGTATGAGTAGCAATTTTGATCTCTTTATCTCGAACTTTGAAAAAGTAATAATCATCTTTATAAAGCTTCTTCTTATCTTCCCAGTTATCAATGATCTTCTTATTGAAACCATCCAGTTCCAGTTCAATTTTTTCATATTTTTGCTTCAGAGTTTCTTTCGAATTTTCATCATCAAGAATTTCCTGAGAACACTTCAGATTGTAGAGTTTTTGCGCTAAATCACTTTGTTCTTCTGCCCAGTTATTATAATTTCTAACAGTATCGCTGATCTCAGACAAATATCGGGTTCTATTGGATGGAATTATGAAGATCTTTTCACTTATTTCATCGGGATGTTCGATAGTGGAAGAAAAATCTTCACCTGTTTTTTCTTCAACTTTGTTCATAAGTGCATGATAAAGTTCGTTCACACCGGGATCGTTAAAATGTGAAGCAAT
>DAOUTP010000013.1 GCA_030626645.1 Candidatus Cloacimonadota bacterium | reverse complement strand
GATTTTTCCAGGATAGTCCTTGTCTTTGCAACAAGAATCTCTTCCTTCATTGCGGTGAGGATCTTCCTTCCTTCTGCCGTATTTCTAAAATCAAGAAATTTATTCCTGTCAAAATTTCCATTTGTTTGAAATCTAGGCAGATCTCCTACTTGTTGAACAAAGAATGCTTCCAATTCGGAATCATCAATGTAGACCCTTTTCTCTAAAGCATAGCTCTTGATCAGAGATTTATTGATAAGTTTAGTAAGGGCAATCTGTCTGATCTCGTTATAAGAATATTGATACTCACTCTCATAATTCTTCATCTCTTTCTGAAGTTCATCCGATGTGATCTTATAAGCTCCCACTTGGGCTACGACTTTAGCAGAAACAAAAGAAGAACTTAAAAGCATAATTATCATTAATATATATTGCATATTTTAATTCCTAATCTTTAATTATGCACATAAATCAAATTGTGAATAATTAATCAAGAAGAATTTATTTTGTTTCTTATCTTTTAATTTGACTTATAGGAGAATAAACTTTATACGGAATCTGAAGTGAAATTATTATTGAGGTTGTGAATGATAAAAAATAGAACATTAATTTTGATATTATTAATCAACATTTTCCCGATTATACTCTCAGCGCAGATATTGGACTCTCTAACTACAACTGTACTGGATTCGTGTTTGAACTATCTTCATTTGGAACGTTATGAGCTTGGGTTTGAAAAAGCATGGGCAAAGGATGATACTTTTAAACTTAAGATCGTAGACCATTTATTGGATAACCCTCTAGAACTTCCTGTTTATGTTGAAGAAACCGTAAACACAATAAAAGAAAGTAGAATAAAAGACCTGATAGAATTTGTTGCAAAACAACTCGACAGCGAGGTTGATGAAAATTTGGTACATATTTCAAATAGTTTAACAGAACCTGAAGACTTTATAGTAAATGCACTTGATCAGGCTGAACCATATTTACATGAATTTTATTCTAAATTAGATACTTTAGAACTACACGATCTTATTATGTCTGCACCAAATTTATGGTGTGGAGAAGATGATTCTGAAGATCTGGCATTGAAAGGAAGTTGGCAGCAGGAATTCAATGTTTTTGCAGATACTGCCCGTTCGGTAGATAAAGATAGGCTTCTGAATATCATGAAGAAACTTAATAGAAGCTCTTTGTATACAGCCGGTTTGATATTCCTGCAAGCTGTAGAAGAATTACAGTTTGAAAATTTTAAAAACTTAGATATGAATAATAACGTAAGTTTTGAAGGTGCAGATGGTGAAATAATACATTATGCTCAAACTAAATATGGTGAGCTTATAATTGGTGGGAAAGGCGAGAATGTTTACAGTCGTGATTTTGCCTTCATCATTGATCTTGGTGGAAATGATATATACAGATGCCGTGCCGGCGGAGCATTGGGAACACTGGGAAATTCATTTTCATTTGTTATCGATCATGATGGAAATGATATTTATTTTAATGAAGAAAGATCTATAAGCATGGGTTCAGGGTTTTTGGGAATTGGAATTCTGTATGACAAGAGCGGTAATGATGTTTATCGTGGAACTCATTATTCTCAAGGGTCTGGGATCTGTGGAATTGGAATTCTGATTGATAGCTCAGGAGAAGATGATTATCGTGGGGGTTGTTTCACTCAGGGAGCAGGACATTATGGTATCGGAATTTTAAAAGATATTGGAGAAGGTGACGATAGATATCTGGCAAAGCTCTGGGCGCAGGGATTTGGTTCAACCTTTGGCTATGGACTTTTGCACGATACCGGTGGAGATGATACATACAGAACAGGCGGAGAATATCTTCATGCACCGCTTCTACCAAATGATTATCAATCTTTCAGCCACGGTTTTGGAATGGGTTGGCGTCCCAGAGCAGGCGGTGGTATTGGTGTCTTGTATGATGAAGCTGGAAATGATTTTTATGATGGTGAAGTTTTCTGTGAAGGATCTTCCTATTGGTATTCACTGGGAATTTTAGTAGATGGCGGCGGTAACGATTCTTACAATGCTGCCCAATATGCTCAAGGTGCCGGAATTCATCTCTCTGTTGGTGCTTTATGGGAGCAGGGCGGAGATGATCAATATCATTCTCGTAATGGTGTTGTAGGCGGAACTGCTCATGATCTATCAGTAGCTATGTTTGTTGATGAAAGTGGAGATGACAGCTACATGGTATCGGGTGGTTATGGAATATCACTCACGAACTCATTTGCCTTATTCATAGATAAATTGGGGAATGATATGTATTCTACTTGGGAAGATCACAGTTTCGGTTCTGTGAGATGGGCACGAGGATTTGCCGGTTGTGGAATATTTATGGATCTGGAAGGAAAAGACAGATATTCACGCAACACACTTGCCAAAGACGGCGGATTATGGACATATAATGGCTGGGGAATCGGGATTGACCTAGCAAGAGATATAAAGACAAAACCTGCTGAAGAAGAAGTAGAAGAAATTATTCTGACTGCCGAAGATTCACTAAAGACTATAGAAGAATTATATGAAGAAGCTTCTTTGTGGGAAGTGGGCTCAAATACAAAGAAAGTCGCAAGAGCTAAGAAAGCTTTTTTAGAAAGAGAGATGGAAGCTGTACAATATATTTGTGATAGAAAGTTAGGAACAAATAGCAGTCTGGAACTAAGATTAATAGATACGATAACAAAAGAATATCCAGATTCAATTGCACCAATATTATTAACAAAGATCGATGATGAAAATATTAGGATCCAGAAAAATTCGATACGACTTTTGGGAGTTGCAAAATATAAACCGGCTCATTACCAGCTTATTAGAATGCTTGAAGATGAGAAGTACTATTATCTAAAACGAAGTCTGATAGGAGCCTTGGGCAGCATTGGTAATACAGATGCTACCGGTATTATTTCCGGCTTTATAAATGATGAAGATGAACTTTGCAGATTAAGTGTGATATCCGCTCTGAAAAAATTAAAAGATGAAACTGCAAATAAAATACTTATAAGTGCACTTGATGATAAAATGTTCACAATACGTTCAGCTGCAAATTCTGCACTTCTTGATTTGGCAGACCTGAATACTTCAAGATTATTATATGATAAAATAATTAATGAGAGATTCAATTATCCTGAATTGGCTATTAGAACATTATCAAATATTGAACATAAATTTGCTGACAGCACAAGAGTTGAATATAAAAAGCAGCGTAAAAGATCACAAAAATTATTTATTCAACTTATTAAAAATCAGAATGAACGCATTCGGGCAGAAGCTGTGAAAGCAATATATTTAAATTGTGGCGACAAGAAAAAACAGTGGCTTGAAGATCTTATGAATGATGAAACTGAGCCATTTGTAAAAGCTGCTTACGAAGAGATTATAAAAAAAGATATAAAAGCTCACTGATGAACACGGAAAAGCACAGATCGACAAAGATTAATAAGTTAAGTACAAATTCAATTTTTGGATTTGTTTGTTATGTTTATTTTTGTAATCAGTTTAATTCGTGAAGATCCGTGAGCAAATAATCCGGTAATGTTAAACTACACCGGCATAATAAAGGGGAAAAAATGAAAAAAATACTTATAATTCTCAGTTTGCTAATAGTAACAATACTAATTGCAGTAGAACCGCATTTCATGAGTAATCCAACCATTTCACCGGATGGTGAACAAATCTGTTTCGTTTATAAAAATGATCTGTGGCTTGTTCCTTTTAAAGGTGGAGCTGCGATGAGAATTACGTCTACCGATGCTGAAGAATTGTATCCTAAATTTTCACCAGATGGCAAAAAGATCGCTTTCAATTCCAATAGAGATGGATGGGCAGGTATCTATCTTTATACATTAGAAGGTGGAAAAATCGAAGTTGTTAATAAAGAAGAATTGTATGTTCTAGACTGGTTCCCAAACAGCAAATCACTTCTAGCACGTGGCTATGAAACAGGAAGAGGATATATTTTCTATAATGTTAAACTAGATGGTTCTTTTGTGGAACTTACATCTTTTGCCGGCAGGAACGCATCTATTTCAAAAGATGGAAATAAAATAATGTTTGATATGAGAGGTCAGATCTACCGTGAATCTTATTCAGGCAGTTTTAATGGTGAATTATGGGTGTACGATCTCAAAGAAAATAAATATACAAGATTAACTGAAACTGATCTTACCGAGCAATATCCTGTATATTCTAAAGTTTCCAATAACATTTATTTTGCAGCTTCAGACGGCAATGTGTTCCAACTTTATAAAGTGAGCAATAATAATTTTATGGAGCGCAAACAGCTTACAAGATTTAAAAAATGGTCAGCTCGGAGCGTTGCTATTGCAATGTCGAGTGATCGCGTTGTGTTCGAGCGATTTGATACTTTATGGAAATTCGATCCGGTTAAGCAAAAAGCTTCGGAGCTGAAAATAGAAATAGACCAGGATTGCTATGTGAATTTGCTAGAGAGAGAAGATGTGAAGAATTCAGCTTCCAATTATGCAGTTTCTGATAATGGAAAACTCGTTGTGTTTACTTACAAATTCGACCTTTTTGCAGTTCCCGAAAAAGGGGGAGATGTAAGACAGATAACCCATGATCAAAAAGGTGTTGGCAATATTGAAATTCTAAGTGATAATCAGACTATTCTCTTCACCAAAAGGATTGATGGTAAACTGCAGTTGTACAGAGTTAATATAAAAGATATTACAAATATCGAGAAGATTGAGTGGAGCGGTGATAAATATATCAACTGGGTGGTGCGTGAAGGAAAGACTTTGGCTATCGGATTTTCCAATGCTGAGCGGAAACGTCAAGTAGCGCTTGCAGACAGTGTGGGCAATAATATCTATACAATTATCGATGATCAATATGTTTCTAATCATGTAAAAATAAGTCCTGATGAAAAATTCGCTCTTTACCGGGAGACACTTCCTGAGGAATGGACTCAGCACATCTATTTGTATGATATTGAGAAAAACAAAAAAGAACTACTTTATAATTTTGATGGTTGGATCGGTGATTTTTTCTGGGGGAAGGATAATAAATCTGCTTTCTTTACAGAGAATGGGAAAATAAGAAGAGTTGATCTATTAGCTAGAAAAGATTTCTATAATGAAGAAGATAACTGGAAAGAGATCATGGATCCATCTTTGATTAAGAAAGACAATGACAAGAAGAAGAATGACAAGCAAGAAAAAGATGAGAAGAAAGATCCGCTGAAGATAGACATAGAAGGTTTTGCCGATAGAATTACTACAATAATTTCCAAACCGGGGAATAATTGGATAGCTCATGTAAAAGATGATTCAACCCTCTATTATGTGAATCATTATAATAAAAAATACACATTAAGAAAGGTAGATTATATTGGGGAAAATGATAAACTGATCACTTCTGTTTCTTCCGATCCGGGAAATTTGAAGTTTAATGAAAAAAATAAGGTTTTTTACTATATTCTCAAAGAGAAGCTTTATAAATTTACTCCGAAAAAAGGAAAAAAAGCAAAACTTATTGAAATGGATTATAAATATTCCTACGATAAATACCAACTTAATAATGATATCTTTCAGCAGGCTTGGGTCGAATTTGGTAATGGTTTTTATGATCCCGATATGCACGGAGTAAATTGGAAGAAAGCGAGGAAAGATTATTCCAAATACTTAAAGTTTGCAGATGATCCTTCAATTTTAAAAAGAATTGTTGATGAAATGATAGGTGAAGTAAATGCCTCGCATACAGGATTTTACCCGCGCAGCGATTCCAAATATAAAACTTACAGTACTGCTTATTGCGGAATAACACTAGATTTTGAGAATTTTCCCAAAGATGGAGTCAGAATTAAAAAGGTTTTCAAGAAATCAAAATTAAACAAACCGCATAACATCAAAGCGGGTGATATTCTACTTTCTATTGATGGAGAAGAAGTTGGAAAAGGTATGGATATTCTTTCTCACTTTAAAAATAAAATTGGTGAAAAGATAAAGCTGGGAATCTTGTGCGATGATGGTATGAAGGTTGTTACTATAAAGGGATTGAGCAACCGTGAGAACCGTGCACTTTATTATGATAACTGGGTGGAAGAACGACGCACACAAGTGGAGAAATTATCCGGTGGAAAAATCGGATATCTTCATATAAGAAGTATGAATAATACAAGCTATCAAAAATTTATTCAGGATCTATTTGCCGAAAATGCTGAGAAGAAAGCTCTGATAATTGATGTGAGAAATAATGGAGGTGGTTATATTCATGACTGGCTGGTGGAAATTTTAACCAAGCAACCCTATGCTTTAAGTACATATAGATCTTATGATGCTAAGACGAAATACAAAAATCCTGGGAATACGGTTGATGTTCCAATGGTTTTGCTGATAAATGAGAATTCCTTCTCCGATGCTGAGATCTTTCCAACTTTATTTAAACAACTAAATCTTGGAACTGTGATCGGAATGCCAACCAGCGGTTCTGTAATAGGAACCGGGCATTATACATTTATGGATGGTTCCAGTATGCGGATGCCTTCTACCGGATGGTATACTCCAACTGGGAAAAACATGGAAGGAAATGGTGCGATCCCTGATATATTCGTAGATCCAACACCGGAGCAGATCATTAACGATGATGATGTTCAACTGAAAAGAGCTGTGGAAGAGTTGTTGAAAACGCTGTAAGCGTTTTCAATGAGGGATGAGGGATTAGGAGTTAGAACCCCATCTCCAGCCCTTCCCCTTAAAATAAAGGGATGGGAGTGAAAAAAAATCGGTGAAAGACTTGAATCATATGCTTTTTCCTTCTTATTTATATTTTGCTTTACAAATAATTGTACTAAAGGATTTAAATAATGTAGTTTTATAAATTAAAATTGAAAGGAGCAGAAATGAAGTTATTCAAAATTATTTTTATTATTTTTATCACAGTACAACTCTCGGCAATCGTTGTAAATTACTCTGATTTACCGGGAGATATTCAAAGAACTGTCATGCCTGACATGGAAGGCAGAGTTCTATTGAATGATCTGGATACACAGCTTATTGAGAATGCTACTTTTGAAAGAGAACTTCCACAAGTTGCAGAAGGCTGGCCTGTAAGTTATACCGGTTCAAATTGCCATAATGGTGCTATTTACGTTAATATGGATGCAGATCCGGAATCAGAAATTCTTTTTGGCGTTGGCACTAAAATTACTGCATTGAACCTGGATGGAAGTGTAGTGGAAGGCTGGCCTGTACAATTGGGTTTTTATATTTGGAGCAGTCCGGCTGCCGGTGATATTGATGGTGATGGAGAAATTGAAATTGTCTGTACCAGCCGTAATAACACTACTGCCAACTCCGGAGCTCTTTATGCTTTTGAATTGGATGGAACCGCTTGTACCGGTTTTCCTGTTACCCAGGCTGGTGGTGGTACAAATAATGCCTGTCTATATGATCTTGATTCTGACGGAGATATGGAAATACTTGTAAACGTCAGGAATCATCCTCAAGGTTGGGTGTATGTCTACAATGGTGATGGAAGTGTTTATGATGGTTTTCCACAAGAATTGGATTACATCCCGGGGGCCGGCATATCTGCCGGAGATATAACCGGAGATGGAATCCCTGAAATAGTTGCATTGAGTTATAATATGCTTCATGTTTTTGATCTGCAGGGGAATATTCTACCTGGATTTCCTGTAGAAAATACAGGCTATACATATTCTTATTCTCAGCCGATCATATATGATCTTGATGACGATGGACTGAGAGAAATAATCTGGGGTGGTTGTTCAGCGAGTGCGGGAGCTGTTTTCGCAGTTAATGAAGATGCCAGCTCTGTTGATGGTTGGCCGCAAACTACAAATTATTGGATCTTTGGAACTGTATCGCTTGGTGATGTTGACCAGGATGGTTCTCTGGATGTTGTTATTGGTGATCAAGTTGGATCCGGTACACCGGTAGATCATATTTTTGCCTGGGATGCTTCCGGTAATGCTTTAACCGGATTTCCGGCAGGTCCTACTAATGCGATCTATTCACAAATTGGCATTGCTGATCTTGATGGTGACGATGAAGTAGAATTAATGATCGATGATAATAATTTTGGATTCGGATATAACGCTTATAACCATGATGGAACTCAATGTGTTGACTGGCCGTTAGCTTGCGGAACAATCTGGAGCTCAACTACGATGGGAATTACACCAGTATTTGGTGATGTGGATAATGATAACCAATTGGAAATTATGGGGGCTGCTACTGATATAATGAACTGGGTTGTAGAATGCTATTTGTGGGAAACCGACACTGCCTGGAACGAAGATCTTGCCTATATGATAATTGATGGTGTTAATATCCAGCATAATGGTTTGTATGATCCATCATTCATACCCATTATTTATCCACCCCAGAACTTGTTTGTAGATGAAACAGGTTTTGCCATCTGGGATTCCCCTTTGGTAAGAGACTTCGTTGGTTACAACGTCTATCTTGATGGTATTTTCATAGCCTTTACTACAGATGCATTCTATGATTACAACGACGGGACACTTGTTCCAGGACATACTTATATAGCTGGTGTGTCTGCTGTTTACGATGAGGGAGAATCTGAAATTATTGAAGTTGAGTTTACATATAGTTATTTTATATTCTTTCCACCACAAAATTTAGAAGTGGATCACTATTATGTTTTCCCTGATAATATTTATGATCTAACCTGGGATGAACCTGAATCCTGTAACGCAACATTAATTAATTATAACATTTATGTAAATGATGAAGTTTATGAAACAGTTGCTGCAAATATTTTAGAGTTAACAATAATCAATGCACCGATCAATGCAAATGCAGAAAGCACTTTTTACATAACGGCTCTATACGAGGATCCTTCTGGAGAATCTGAACCGTCTAATTCGGTAACTTGTGCAGCTATGGTTTCTGTCCAAAGCAATACAATTGCTTTATATAATCTTTCAAACTATCCTAACCCCTTCAATCCGATAACTACAATTAGTTTTGATATTGCAGAAGGAACAACCGGAATTCTCTCAGTTTATACCATAAAAGGGCAATTAATAAAAGCTTATAAATTTAACAGTGGTCACCACGATCACATTTGGAATGCAACTGATCAAAGTTCAGGGATATATCTCTATAAATTGGAAACAGGAAGCTTATCCAAAACACGAAAAATGCTGCTTCTAAAGTAATGACGGATAAATCTTACTTAATAAAATAATCTGAAAGCAACTATATAGCGCTCCGAAAATTCGGGGCGCTTTTTTATAGATTAACATTAACCAAAAAATATTTGACAAATATTCCTGATAAAGTAACTGCAATTTACAAATGATGGTTCTATAATAAAATTCAAAAAAGGAAATGTTATGAAAAACAAGATCATTCTTTTATTGATCATAATTCTAATATTTAACTACGGTTTATTTGCAAAACAAGTAGAATCTGATTCCTGTACCAAAATCGCTAACAATAAACTTATCCAACTTGGAAAATCGAGTGATTTTTCGATTATAAAATCAGCTGAAATACTCGATCAAAACGGTGAAAATGTATTATTCCGTGTTTTCGAGCTGCAACCAAAAGGATATATTGTAACAACTGGGGAAAACAATTTACCTCCTATTATTGCATATTCTTTTACCGGCAATTTTTATGATGAAGAAAGTGAAAATATTCTTTTAAATATGCTCAAAACTGATATCTCTTTGCGTTTGGAGAATATTTCCAATTTACCGGAAGAAACTATTTCTTACAGGAATAGATCATGGTTAAAAATGTTGGATGGGAATATTGAGAATAGCAGGCTTGACCAATGGCCACCGGAAGGATCAACCCCAACAGGCGGTTGGTTACTATACAATTGGACCCAGAGCGCTCCGTATAATAACTTTTGTCCAATAGATCCCGTAACAGGAAACAGAAGTGTTGCCGGATGTCCCGCAATTGCAATGGCTCAAATTATCAATTATCATAGAACTACAAACTGTGTGTTCTTTGATGATGCGGATGATTATTATCACAATTACGCAGGTCGGCAATACTGGATAGATGATGATTATTTGCTGCATGATTTCCTTTCTTTTCCGGAAATGAATGTATGCCTTGATACTTTAGCATTTCATTATTTATATGAAATTCCCGTAACAAATACAGATAAGGCTGCTTTAGCTTTTGCCTGCGGGGTTGCAGCACATCAGGTTTACACTTCCCAGATCTCAGGCACTTTTGGTGTTAACCAGGCATATCAGGCTTTTTTAAAATTCAATTTTGACAACGCTCAATTAATAGATGAAACTATGCCGGATTTCTATGAACATATTGCTCAGAATATGATGAATGCCTTGCCGGTTCATTTTGCGTCTGTAACTCCAGCGGGAGATGCAGGTCATAATTTTGTGATTGATGGATATAATTCTGATGAATATTATCATATTAATTTTGGCTGGGGAGGTTCTTATAATGGCTGGTATTTGCTTCCTGATGAGATTCCTTACGGATTGACTGTTGTGGAAGGGGCAATCGTAGATATTGTTCCAGACCTGTTTACCGGCTTTATTAATGGTCAGATAACTCTTGCTCCCGCTGTTGTTGACACATCACTCATAACAGTTACGATCCAAAACCTCTCAGTTGAGTATATCTTCGATATCGAACCGGATATCAGCGGAACAACCGACTATGAAATTGAAGTTCCGATCGGGATCTATTCTGTTACTGCTTCGTATCCGGAATATGAAACTATTTCCTATGATGATATTATTGTATATGATCAGCAATCCGTTACTGTTGATTTTTATCTATGCCAAATGATTCCTCCAACTTATCTGACAGGAGAATTAAGTGGTAATGAAATTACTTTGAACTGGCAGCATTCGCCAACCAAAGAGTTACAATATTTTAATATTTACCGGAACATTAATTCCAGTACATTTACACTGCTGGACACAACCGATCAATTAAGTTATGTAGATTATGTTAATCCTCCCGATCCTCTTACTTATTGTTATTATATTACAGCAATATATTCCCAGGACAATGAAAGTCCCGGTTCAAATGAAGTCTATATTGATTATATAATTACAAGTGCTGATAATGATATTATACATTCAGGACTTCTCAGTAATTATCCCAACCCCTTCAATCCGACAACTACAATTTCTTTTTCAGTAGCACAAAGCGCTGTGTCCGGCTCAGACGGATTCTCGTTTGTGACTCTAGAAATTTATAACATCAAAGGACAGAAAGTTAAAGATCTTTCCCCGAGCTTGTGTCATCCGGCTACTGCCGGACGAGGAGAAATAAAATACAGTGTAGTTTGGAACGGAACTGATGAAAACGATCTTCCGGTCAGTTCAGGAATATATTTCTATAAACTGGAAACAGGAAGCTTATCCAAAACACGAAAAATGCTCCTTCTCAAATAGTATAAAACCCCGGCTTGAGTATTTCTCAGGCTGGGTATTTTTTTACTCTTGATTTCATATTCGTAATATTCTTATCACGCCTTAAAAGACGTGGCTATTCAAAATTATTAGAAGCAGGTAATTAAAGTTTGTATCTCAAGCACATTTGTAAGGGCACGCCACGGCGTGCCCTTACTTTCTGATCCCCCAGATATTTCTGTCTTTTCCCTGATTATTCAGGAAGTTTTCTTGTTAGTGAAACTCAATGGTAATTTTTTACTGTATCGGTGCCAGCAGTCGTGCAATTTTAACTGCCAGTTTATACCAGAAAGGTTTTTTTGTGTAGTCCTCTTCGGTTATTTGAAAGCTGTTGGAAAAATCTTCCAGCATCATCTCTTCTACTTTACCGGCAAATTCCCTGTTGTTGAATAATATGTTTATCTCAAAATTTATGCGGAATGAGCGGTTATCGAGGTTGGCAGTACCTATCATTGATTTGTCATCATCTATCAGCATCGTCTTTTGATGCAGGAATCCCTTTTTATATCTATAAACTTTAATACCGACTTTAGTAATCTCCTGCAGAAAGGAGAGTGCTGAGAGGTTTGTAATAAACAGATCGGATTTCTGTGGGATCATCAATCTTACATCCACTCCGCGCAGTCCGGCTAACTGCAGTGCGCAAAGAACCTGTTGATCCGGCACAAAATAGGGGCTGATGATCCATAAACGTTTTTTAGCGGAATTTATAGAATGCACAAAGAAGATACCGCAGGTTTCCAATTCATCGGCCGGTCCGCTGGGTAGAACCAGAACATTGTTCTTCCAATCGGCGAAGTAAGTTGGTTCCCAATTTAGTTCGGGAACTTCCCGCGTTGCCCAGTACCAATCAGAGATAAAGGGAAGCTGAACACATTGTACGGAAGGTCCTTCTATCTTAACGTGTGTATCACGCCAGAAACCGATTTTTGGATTGATTCCCATATATTTATCACTCACGTTCAAACCACCCACAAAAGCTGTTTTACCATCCACAACCACTATCTTACGGTGATTCCTAAAGTTCAAGCGCAGTCTGTGAGCCCAGCCCTTCCTACTTTTAAAATTGTGAACCTGAACTCCGTTATTCCGCAGTTTTTCCATATAAGAGCGGGGAAGAGGTGTGCAGCCGATATCATCGTACAACAGATAAACCCTGATACCTTCTTTTACTTTTTTTATCAGCTTTGTCTGCAGCTCAGTTCCCAACTTATCATCATGGATCTTATAGAACTGAACCAGAATATATTTCTGCGCCTGGTCAATGCTTTCAAAAATTGCACTGAATGTTGCATCTCCGTTAATAAGTACTTCTGCCCGATTATATTTAGTGAACGGCATTTTTGCCAGGTTTTCTAAAACTTTGAAATCCTGATGTTCATTTCCTGAGATCAGATCTTTCTGGATTAATTTATCTTTAAGATCGTGAGCTATATCATTAATTTTAAGATCGCCGGAACGACGTGCATTCAAATAGCCATGAAATTTTCTATCGCCAAACATCCAGTAGAGCGGAACTGCCAGATATGGGAAGAAGATGAGCGAAACTGCCCAGGCAACCGAACCCTGTGAAGTCCTGCCTTTCCAGATAGCGTCTAATGCGGCAATTATTCCCAGAAAATAGAAAATAATTACAACAACCCACCAGGCGATCCTGAATCCATCCATGATCTTTATTATTCCTTTTTATCCTGTTTCTTCAAATGGAGCATCAGTTTATCGTGTAACATAGAAAGTGTAACGGAATAGGGAACGTTTTTCCTGGATAACTTTGCAATGGCAAGAGCATCATCAAATCTATCATGTTCCATGTAGATCTGTATGAGTTCAATATACACAATCGGGTCAAATGGATTAGATTTAATGCCGTTCATTAACAAATCTATTGCCTTATCTGTTTTTCCAATTTTATTACAAGTTAGTGCATAATTCTTATAGAAATTAGCAGAATTAACCTTTAACTTTTCTGCTTCCTCGAATGCTACATATGCTTTGAGAACGTTTTTCAGATGATAATAAGCCAGCCCCATCAGGTAACTGATATTTCCCCGTTTCCCAAATATCAACTGGGCTTTTTCTAGAGTTTTTATAGAGTCTTCATGTCTGCTATCCAGAAAATATAATTCTGCCAAAAAAACATAGGGAAGAAGTGATGTGATCTTATAGTAAAAGATGTTTTCTAATACTGCAATACTTTTATCGTTTCTTCCAATTTTGGAATAGGCGTAGGCTTTATTGTAGAGCAATTCAGGAAAGTTGGGATAGAGTCTATCATAATAGTCAATTGCAAGCTTGTATTCACCAATTGCCAGGAACGAATTTGCCAGTTGAAAAATTGCACTTTCATTATCAGGATCGATCTTGAGAACTTGATGATACACACCAACAGCTTTACGGAATAGTTTTTTACTGAAGTAGATCTCAGCCATGAAAAGAAGAAGTTCGATACTTTTAGGAAATTCTTCAAGTCCGGTCTGCAGAATTCTCTTAGATTCCAGCCAATTGGTGTTCAATTGCATTTTTGCCTGCCAGAGAATATTACTCAGTTTCTTCTGATCTGCCATCTCTCTCCTCATATTCTTGTGCTTTATATAATTCTTCTACCAATAAAAGTATTTTATCAATATTGTGCAATTTATTAATTTTGTTTCTAATCCGCGCACCACCATGCAGTCCTTTTGTGTAGTGAGAAAAATGGGTGCGCATTTCAAAGACAGCTTGTCTTTCTCCTTTATCGGAGATCATCAACTCCATGTGTCTTTTGATAACCTTAAGTTTTTCTTCGGAAGTTATCTGACTTATAATTCCAGTGTTGAGATAGTTTTGTATCTGAGTGAACAACCACGGTTTTCCCATAATCCCGCGACCTATCATCACAGAGTCACATACGGTTTGTTCGTACATGGTTATCATATCGTTAACCGTGATTATATCTCCGTTTCCGATAACAGGAATATTGATCTCTTTTTTTAATTCAGTTATCAAATCCCAATTACTTTTACCTGAAAACATCTGTCCACGGGTACGAGGATGAAGGCAGATCATATCTGCTCCGGCACTTTGCATTTTCTTCCCGAATTCAAGAGAATTTATACTGAACATATCCCAGCCGGAACGGAACTTTACAGAAAGCGGAATATTGAGAGGAAACAGAATATTTTTCGTTGCACTTACAATGTCAGCAGCAATGTCTGGTGTTGTCATCAATGCAGATCCCGCTCCGCGTTTTATAACTTTCTTAACCGGACAGCCCATATTTATATCAATAAAATCAGGTTTTTTGGTTAAAGCAATTTTAATTGCTTTTTTAAAAACTTCAGGATCGGAGCCGAAGAGCTGAATACCAAAAGGACGCTGAGGATCTTCGAATCGAGCATATTCCAAACTGCGGTCTCTATTGTAAAGAAGTCCGTCCACACTTATCATCTCACTAACCACGACATCAGCACCGCATTCTTTACAGATGGACCTAAAGGAGTTGTCTGTAATTCCTGCCAGAGGTGCAAGCCATACTTTGTTTTCTGTAAGGTCTTTTATTGTTACACTCATATATTTATTTATCAATAAAATGATAGATCGCTATTCCAGCAGCAACAGCGGCGTTTATCGATTCAATATTTCCGGGAATTGGTATTTTAACTTTATGATCAGCTAATTGTAGAATTTCTTTTCTGATTCCAAATGCTTCTGAACCGATAACGAGCATTAAACTGGCAGGTCTTTCAAACTTAAAAATGTTTGTGGAATCTTCTAATGTTGTAGCTATAATCGTTGTCTTAATACTTTTCAGCCAGTTATGCTCATGAGTTTCCGAAGGTAGATGGAACACAGATCCCAGCGAGGCACGAATAACTTTAGGATTATATATTTCACAGCAATCAGGAGAGAGGATTATTCCGGAAACTCCTGCCGCTGTGGCAGTACGGAATATTGCTCCCAAATTTCCCGGATCGCTTATCCCATCCAGATAGAGCAGGAATTGCGTCTGTTTAATCGGAACAGGAATAATATCAATAACAGCTGCGATATTCTGTGGTGTTTTGGTATCTGTGATCTTCTTCATCTGATCTTCATTCGCAATTGATATCTGTTTAGCAGAATATTGCAAGGAATCAAATTGTTCAGGATCGGAGATGATTAATTCGTCAAAGATTATCCCATAATCGTTCAATTGGTCTATCAATCGAATACCTTCAACAATTGTTTTCTTATGTAATATACGGTATTTTTTCTGTTGCAGTTTAGCTAGTTCTTTAGCATGGTTATTAGTTAATTCGTTAAACATTATTTTTTATACGTCTCTTTTATTGCATTAATATCAACATCATCAATTTGGTAAGGTTTTAAAAATTCTTCAGCATACTTCAAGTATAATTTAGAATCCATCAGAAGCTCAACGAGATCCTTATCAATCTCACCATCTTTAACCATGAAAGCCATTATTTTTAGTGTTTCAGTAAGAGTTTTACCTTTTTTATAAGGTCTATCGGATGCGGTGAGTGCTTCATATAGATCAGCTATGGCAATTATGCGTGATTGAAGCGGAAGTTCCTCTGCTGTTTTATTAAATGGATATCCCTTGCCGTTTAGTTTTTCATGATGTGAAGCTGCATAAAGAGGAAGATTCTTGAATTTCTTTGGATATGTAAGTTCCGATAACATCTCATGAGAAACAAGAGCATGTTCCCACATCTTTTCTAATTCTTCCGGAAGAAGTGTGCCTTTCCGGATGCAAAGGTTCCTTTTCTCATCTTCTGTAATGAGATAATATTCTTTTCCATTTGCAGAATATTTAAATTTATAGATCTCCTCTATTCTATCAATGTAATCATCACGCATAAATTCGCCACCGGTATTTACTTTAATGACGAATTCTTTATCTTCCACAAGCTTATCATTTAGCTTTTGCAATTCCTCTTTTCGCTCATGAGTTTTTGCAAATTCAATATCCTTTTTAATAAGTGCAAAGATCATCTCGAAACGGGTTATTACATGTTCTATTTTATCTTGAATTGTTTCCAGTTTCTTAGCTTTATCACGAACATAGATAGGGGTTGTGATCTTACCGACATCATGCATCCAGCCTGCAAGGGATATCTCCTGCATTTCTTCCGGAGTGAAATGGATATCTTTATATTTATTGGAATCTTTCTGGATCTCTTCCGACAGCATTTCAGAGAGTGATGCTACACGTTTAATATGTCCACCGGTGTATTCGGATTTGCGGTCTATTGCTGCTGCAATACTTTTAATAAATTGATATAAAAGATTTTCTAATCCTTCAACTAGATTTTTGTTAGTAAAAGCAATTGCAGCTTGTGAAGCGAGTGAGGTTAGCATTGTGAGGTGTTCTTCAGTGAAATACGTTATATTGCCTTCATTATCGTAAGCATTGATAAGTTGTATAACTCCCAATAGTTCATTCTCGTGATCCTTCATAGGAATTGCTGCCATAGATCTGGAATGATAATTATTGTTTTTATCGTAATTTTTTGTTCCGCTATTATCGAATATATCTTGGTTATAGGCATCTTCAACACTACTGGCTTTACCAGTATGAGCCACATAAGAGGCAAAATTTTTGAATATTTTCTTCCCCTTTTCATCATAAAGTGGAACGCTGGGCCATTGGGCAGTATCTGCCATTCCGAGATTTAAATTCATGGATTTTGTGCTAATTATGATAAAATCGAGAGCTTGTTTATCTTCAGAAAGTGTGTAGATCGATCCTCCATCAGCATTCGTAAACTTAATAGCTTCCTCTAAAACCAACTTAAAGAAGTTATTAATATCCTTTTCACCTGAAAGTGCAATCCCGATTCCAGTAAGTGCTTTAACTTGTCTTAATAATTCTTTTTTATCTGCCATAATATACCTTCAACACCTAATTATTTGACACAATTAACAATAACTTAATTCTTGGATATGTAATAAAAAATGAATTTATGTGTCAAATTATTTTGTTTATGAGAGTATAGATGATAGAAATTATAATCTTATCAGCCGGTCAATCCAGTAGAATGGGAAGCGATAAAGCGTTATTGGATATTGATGGCATACCTGCGATTGTGCATATCTTAAATAAGGTACTTAAATTCTCAGATAAAATTTACATTGTGCTTGGAGATAATCTAGAAACTGTAAAAAGTGAAGTCTTGGCGCATATTGAAAATTCCAATGTAATAAGTTTTATTCACAATGAACTACACATGAAGGGTATGTTTTCATCAGTACAAAAAGGCTTTTCCAGCACAAGTGGGAAGAATGCCGTTATGCTGCAGCTAATCGATCAGCCGTTTATTTCACCGAGTGTTTATG
>DAOUTP010000089.1 GCA_030626645.1 Candidatus Cloacimonadota bacterium | reverse complement strand
GATCGATGAAGAAATTTACGACCGAATAATTATTCCCGATTGCAAAAGCAGTATGGTATCTAACGTATTTGAATTACCTGTTTACACCAGACTCATAAAACTTCCTCCAACTGGAAATTATAAATGTTCCAATATTAAATATAGTTATGATGAGATTGTGCTTTCAAACAAAATAGCACCTGTAGAATATAATGATCAGGTTACTCTTTATACACAAGATGAATGGTTCCCAAAAGATATTATTACCATAGCTAAACCTGCGATAATGCGGGGGAACAGATTCTCTCAGGTTTCCATCTCACCCGTTCAATATAACCCAAAAAAAAATATAATAAGGATATTAAAAGATATTGATCTTAATTTTGAAATTGATCAATCTGATAACCGAAATCCACTCACAAGAGAAATTGCTTCTTCGCATTTTAGTATGATAGCAAATGAAAAAATCCTCGGTGCTGAAAACTCAAGAAACTCTGCTGGTGGAGAATATCTTTTCATCGCACCAAATGGAACAGAAAATATTTTATTACCTCTTCTCCGTTGGAAGGAAAAACTGGGATTTAAAACAAAACTTGTTTTAATTGATGATATTGGCACAACCGCAGAAGAGATAAAAGATTATCTGCAAAATGCTTATGATAATTGGGATACACCTCCTGAATTTGTTGTTCTGGTTGGAGATGTTACAGGTGCGATTCAGTGCCCAGCGTTTTATGTGGAGGGCTATATTTATCCTTGGGCAGTTAGTGATCATAATTATACACTTCTTGATGGAGATGATTATTTCCCTGATATTTTTATTGGAAGACTTTCAGTCCAGAGTCAAATGGATCTTATGACGATCGTCTCTAAAATAATAAATTATGAGCGAAATCCTTTTATGGAAATTCCATGGCAAAAACGTGCTTTAATGGTTGGATTCGTTGCTGAATACAATGGTTTTTCTCAGCGTGAAACATTAATGGAAATCAGGAATAAACTACTTGATTTTGAATATACTGCCGTAGATACTTTCATTAGCCCTTGGCAGCAGGGAAATACCCAACTTGCTAACATGATTAGTGAAGGAGAATCATTTGTCTGTTATCGTGGAACCGGCTCTCCTTTTAGTTGGGGTAGCGCTACAGGTACTATGTTTACAACTGAAGATATTAGTACTTTAAATAATGGTTTTATGCTGCCTTTAGTTACGAGCATAACCTGTGGTGGTGGTGATTTTGCTTCCGAAACATATACAACTTGTTTCGGTGAGAAATGGGTATCAGCCGGAAATCCTTCTGATCCACAAGGAGCTATCGGATTCATTGGACCAAGTGAGTACGACACAAAAACCTGGTTCAATAATGCATATGCAGCAGGAATTTATCAAGGTGTCACTCAGGAAGGATTGTTCCGTTGTGGAGAATTGTTGCTTCGTGGAAAGATGGAACTGTACAATAACTATCCGAATAATCACGCTTGGGGAGGTGCAGAAGACTCAGACCAGTTCTATTTCTATGTGTATAATCTTTTAGGAGATCCAGGATTACAGATTTTAACGGATATCCCAAAGGAAGTTGAGCTAACCTTTGATCCTGTTATTCAAACTTCAGCCAATTTTTTAGAAGTGCAGATCGATATTTCCGAAGATGACCTTTCCGAATTTACGATTGCCATCACTTCTGAGGACAGCCTAATTGCAACCGGAACTACAGATGCTAGTGGGATAGCTATTATTCCTATTAATCTTGATACAGGCGACTATGAAGTAACCGCTTCCAAATACTGTTATATTCCAACAACATACGATATTGTTGTTGATGCAAACACCACAATCGTATTAGAAGATCATACTTTTTCAGAACAACTAGTTTCAGGGCAAAGTTCCGATTTGCAATTCACAATTGCCAATACCGGAGTTGCTGATATTGAAAACATTATCATAAATCCGCTTTGTAATAATGATCACATCTCATTCTCAAATTATCCCATAGTTTTAGATATTCTAGAAATTGGACAAAATTATTCGGATGCATTTGAAGTACAAGTTTCTGAAGGCTGGCTAAACGGAGAGGAAGTACATATTTTTCTGGAAATTAGTTCTGATAACGGAGATTTTGAGTTTTTAGCCTCTTCGGTAATCATTTCACCTGAAATCACAGTTTCTGAATTTATAGTACAAAATTCATCTAATTGCCTTATCCAAAAT
Source organism: Candidatus Cloacimonadota bacterium (assembly GCA_030626645.1). Taxonomy (GTDB): domain Bacteria; phylum Cloacimonadota; class Cloacimonadia; order Cloacimonadales; family TCS61; genus Tenebribacter. The sequence continues at coordinate 4,975 of DAOUTP010000089.1, read as the reverse complement.
GAAACTGAAATTATTACTATTGAACTACTGAATTGTGGTAATTTTGAAACTGGTGATTTCCAAGCTGAACTGATCTGTACAAATGGAAATGCCGAAATTGAACAAGCATTTGCAGACTATACTAACATTCAGCAAAATGAAACAGGAATTGGTAATTTTACTGTCCAACCCGAAAATGTGATCTCCGGTGAATTTGCCCAATTTGAATTGAAGATCACAAATGATGACATCATTTTGCAAAATATCAGTTTCAATTTCCCTATCGGCATAATAGATTCAACCAGTGTTACATTCTGTGAAAACGGTTATTTTGCAATTGAATCTAGCGATGTTGGAAATTTTATTACACCTGAATACAATTGGATCGAAATTGATCCAACTTATGGAGGTAATGGTTCACTTCTTGATGCAGACCACACAATACCAAATGGATATACAAAAGTTATTCCTTTGCCTTTCCAATTCAATTATTTCGGCATTTTTTATGATCACATATCAGTTTGTTCTGATGGTTACATTTCAATGGAGACAATGCCGCTTGTTTTTCATACAAATCGTAATATTCCATCCGGAGTTGGTCCTGCCGGAATGATCGCACCTTTCTGGGATCATCTCATCGATGGTAGAATATATGTTAAATACGATGAAGAGAACAATTATTTTATAATTGAATGGTCAGATTTTATAAATGAATTTGATGAGTCCAGTGAGATATTCCAGGTTATACTCTACGACCCCGAATATTACTTCTCAGTTGACGAAAATAAATTAATGAAGTTCCAATATAAGGAAGTTAGTAATACAGATCAGGATGATAATTACGCAACAATAGGGTTAGAGAACTATCAACAGGATAATGGCTTATTAATAACTTTTGCAAATGTCTATCCCAATACTGTACATGAGCTGCAAAATGAAACCGCAATCCTATTTTGTAGTAATATCAAGAATAATATTCCATTCATAAATGCTGATCCAGAAAGCTTCTATTTCTCTGTTCCTGCTGATTCCACATTCACAGTTGATCTTGCATTATCAAATGCTTTTGGCTCTTCCGATATTGCCTATGAAATTTCACTTGCACATTTTGCTAAATTGCCATCAGGTTATCCAATCAATTTCAATGAAGATTTTTCCAGAAGCATCGAAGGTAATTACATTATGAATATGTCGCCTCCGTATATTCCAATTATACCAATGGACTTCCATTTTTTTTTAGTTCACCACGACGTAGATGGTGAAGGTATTCAAGGTATTACAATTGACTTCCCACCCGGATTCCATGTAAATAGTGCTGCAAATATTAATGTTCTGGAATATAATAATGAAACTGGTGATGGAGCCGAAATAAGCTGGGGTTTTGAACCAGGGATCATCATTCCACCTTCTCCTTCCGGAGTTCACATCTTTGTGAACGTAACAATTGATGAATATCAAACATCTCCAGTTGAAATTGGCTGGTATATTGAAGGAGATGGAACAGGAGCTGCACCACATCAAGTAAACGGCTCGTTTATTGTAGAGCCGACCAGTGATGATTACTTCTGGATAACTTATCCAAATGGTGGAGAGACTATAGTTCCTTCAATACAAGACACATTGAGATGGAATGAATACGGTGATGTTGAATATGTTAAAATAATGTTAAGCAAAGATAACATGGCAAGCTGGCAGGTAATTGACGATTATGCAGAAAATTCAGGATCATATCCATACACATTTGAGGGTCCGCTTAGTAATGAATGCTGGTTCAAGGTAACAACCCTTAATGAGAGTGCTTTTGATATTTCCGATAGTTTATTCAGCATTTCAGCCTTTAATATCATCTATCCGGAAGAAGGTTCCATACTTTCATATGGAGAAGTAGACACATTAGTTTGGGAAGATACCGGTAATTATGATGATGTGCAGATCGAGATATCTACGAATAATGGATACTCATGGGAAACAATAACTGAACTTACTGAAAATATAGGTTCTTATGTATATTCGGTTCCCGGACCTCCATCCGAATACTGTATCTTACGGATCAGTAATACTTCCGGTACTGTACAAAACACATCCAGACTATTCACGATAGTAGATTCACCTGTTGATTGGCTGGCGATAGAAAATATTTCAGGGAATATTCCGGCAGGTGGGATCGATATTAATCCCCTTACCTTTTTCTCCACAGGATTAGCTCCTGCCACCTACGTTGCAGTAATAAAGATCATAACAGATCTAGGGCAAATTTTAAATATCCCCATCACACTAGAAGTATATTCAGATATACCTCCTGTAGAGAATTATGAACTCAGGCAGAATTATCCAAATCCATTCAATCCTTTTACAAAAATTGAGTATGATATTCCAAAAACAGGTAAGGTTACGATAAAGGTATACAATATCAGAGGGCAGTACGTTAAAACACTAATTAATGAACAAAAGGAACCCGGGAGTTATTTTACTTATTGGGATGGAACAGACAATAATAATCGTAAGATCAGCTCAGGAATTTATTTCTATCAACTCGAATCTGAAAGTTCCACAAAAACTAAGAAGATGATACTGATAAAATAGAATAAAAAAAATGAGATCGTTTTGCAGGTAAGCAAGAAGAAGAACGATTGTTTTTCTTCGAAAAGCCAACGTATGCAAAGCCGACTCGTAAAAGGAGAAAAAATGAAAAAAACGTATTTGATGATAGTTTTTTTAATTATCGGCAGTTTAATGTATTCCTCAGAATTTACAGGGAATATTAACACTCAATTATTAGAGAAGATGAGCATTTCTTCTGAAGAAGATTTTATCCGAGTAAATATCTCTCTTACAGATATTTACGATTCACAGAAAATGATCTTGGAAACTTCACGAATGACAAAACAAGACAAAAGAGAACATGTAACTTCTAAACTTAAAGAATTCAGTACACGATCTCAAGCAGATCTAATTTCTCAACTGAATGAATTGGAGACATCTTCCAAAGTAAAAAATATAAAAGCACTTTGGATAGTTAATGTTGTAAATTGTGAAATGACTAAAAATGCGATAGATATAATTTCTAAAAGAAATGATATTGCCTTGATAGACCATGATGAAGAAAGAAATATACTTCTAGCTCCGACCATTAATAAAGAACCGGGTGAATATCTGCATGAAATGAGGGAAGGAAGAGAGATCACCTGGAATGTTACTAAAGTTAATGCCGATGATGTCTGGGCTCAAGGATATTATGGTGCAGGAGTTATTGTAGCAGTCTTGGACACCGGGGTTAACTACAATCATACGGATTTGAACGATCATCTCTGGAGCAGTCCTGATTATCCATTACACGGTTATGATTTTGTTAATAATGACAACAATCCGCTGGATGATCATGGTCATGGAACACATTGTGCCGGAACAGTTGCAGGAGATGGAACTTCCGGTTCTCAAACCGGTATGGCTCCTGAAGCATCAATAATGTGTATAAAATTAATGGATTCAACCGGAAGTGGTAATGAAGCTGCTTGCTGGCAAGCTATAGAATTTGCAGTAGATAACGGAGCTGATGTTTTAAGTATGTCTTTCGGTTGGCAGCACAGTTGGGGAACGAATAGAACAGCATGGAGAAACGCAATGGATTATGTTTATGCAGCCGATGTTTTTGCATCAGTTGCAGCAGGAAATGAAGGTACTCAGCAATCTACGTATCCGATTCCGGATAACGTGAGAACTCCCGGTGATTGTCCTCCACCCTGGTTACATCCAGATCAGACATTGCAAGAAGGTCTTTCCTCTGTTGTATGTATTGGAGCTACAGATATTAACGATAACCTAGCCGGTTTTTCCGGTAGAGGTCCTGTTACCTGGGAAAGTGTTACCGGTTATAATGATTATGCTTATAATCCCGGGATGGGTTTGATCCGTCCTGATATTTCCGCTCCGGGTGCTAATATCAAATCTTTAGATTATTCAAGCAATACCGGTTATGCATCGGGATGGAGTGGAACCTCTATGGCTACACCTTGTGTTGCAGGAGTTATAGCACTGATGCTTTCTAAAGATTTTACTCTTACTCCAGCTCAATTGGATCAAATAATAGAAGAAAATGTAGAGGTTGCTCAAAATCCTAAAAACAACAATTTCGGATCGGGAAGAATTGATGCCCTTAATTCTATAAACGCAATTCCAACACCGAATACACCACCGAATCCAGCTGTTAATCCTAATCCTTCTGATACTGCTGAAAGTGTTGCAGTTAATACAAATTTAAGTTGGATGAATGGAGGCGGAGCTGCTTCTTATGAAGTATTTTTCGGTACTGATAATCCGCCAACTAATATTGTAAACGGCGAAGTTGTAACATCTTCATCTTATGAACTAACAGAAACTTTAGAATTAGAAACAGTTTATTACTGGAGCATTAATTCTATAAATGATTTCGGAAATGCTGATGGACCCATTTGGAGCTTTACAACTGTCGGACCTGCCGATGAAGATTTTGAGAGTGGCGGATTTACTCAATATCCATGGGAATTCCAAGGTTATGAGATAACATGGCCCAATGTGAATCCGATAGAAGATTTTATTCTTGGAAATCCAATTACAGATGTTGAATGGAGTATTGACACAACTGAATTTTATAGCGGTGAAGCAAGTGCAAAATCTTATCCGATAACAGACAATCAGGCTTCTTTCATGAGTTTGGAATTGAACGTAACTGAGGATGGAATATTAAGTTTCTGGTACAAAGTTGCCAGCGAATACAGCCCTTCCCAAACTTATTTCTATGACGGATTGTTCTTTATTATTGATGGAGAAACTGCAGATCGATTCCAGCCTGAACCCGATGGATCTTCTCCGTGGACGTATGCCAGCTATGAAATTGATGCTGGTGTTCATACATTTGACTGGGTTTATGTGAAAGACGGCAGTATGAGCAGCGGCTCAGATTGCGCCTGGTTGGATTACATCACATTCCCAAATGTTGAAGAATTACTTCCGATCTTAG
>DAOUTP010000097.1 GCA_030626645.1 Candidatus Cloacimonadota bacterium | reverse complement strand
GTGGCAACGAATATTATCACGGGAGAGATGAAAGTTTTTGATAAAGGTAATCTCCATGAAGCAATGCGTGCTTCGATGTCTGCACCATCTATATTAGAACCCATGAAACTGGGAGATGAACTTTATATTGATGGTGGAATTAGAGCTAACTTGCCTTCCAACATTGTGAAAGAAATGGGTGCTGATACAATTATCGGTTTGCAGTTGAGTTCTGAATTAAGAGCTATAGAGAATTTAGATAATCTTATCAAAGTATTAGATCAGACAATTAATTTCAGTATGACAGATAATGTAAAACGATCTATAGACCTCTGTGATATTTTGATCAAACCGGATCTTCTTACTCTTTCAAATTATGATTTTAACAGTAAAAAGAAAATTATTGATCTGGGAGAAATTGCTGCACGGGAGCATATTGAAGAACTTGAAAAACTTCCCAAATGGAAAGAGAAAAAATTTATAGATGCTACACCATTTAAAATTAGCTTCGGAAAAATTTTGGTTAACGGTAATGAACATTTAAGTAATGCAAAGATCAAGGAATATATTGGTTTGAAAAATGGTATCCAATATTCCAAAGAAGAAATTCTTCAAGCAATTGAAGGTGCATATAATTCCCAATTATTTAAATATATCTATCCTGTAATTGAACATGTAAATGAAGAATACGAATTAACTTTGAAGGTTAAAGAGAAGAACAGAACCCGGCTTGGTTTTGCTTTATCATCTAATACGGATCAAGAAGTAGTAGTTGGATTAACACTTGAATTAAATAATCTTGTCCAGCATAATTCAAAACTGCTGGTAAATGCACAAGTTGGTGATAAAAACGAACTGAATGTAGATTACGTTAAGAATTTTGGTAAACACTGGGGAATTTATTTTAGAACTTTCCCATACGTTAAGGAGCAGAATCTTTATTCTTATGGAGAAGATCACACAAAAACGAACAGTGTTTATTCTGTGGAATATGGTGCAACTTCAGGTGTCGGGTTTTACGCAAGGAACTCTATTGCTGCTGAGCTTTATGGATACACCTATAGATCCAGGTTATATAAGCATATTGGTGAATTTGAGAATAGTGAGTTTTATTCTTCCGGATTAGGCATTAAACTTTATCATGAAAGTTTGAATGATTATATTTTCCCAATGCACGGAGTACAATTTTTGGCAAAACTTTCAACTGCAAGAGAGGGAATCTACAGTGAAATAGGGAATAAGAAATTTTATTCTAAATTAAGAATGTTGTTACCATTTGGTAATAATTTCTCTGTAAAATATCAATTTGAATATGGTTCCCATTTTGATAGTAAAGAAGAGGAATTCGATCCGTTTTATATCGGTGGAATTGATAGCTTTATGGGACTTTATCCGGCAGAAAAAAGTGCAGCAATTTATAAGATCAACACAATAGCAATGAGATTTAATCCGATAAAAAATCTTTTTTGTGATATTCAATTTAATGTTTTACAGCTGGGAGATATAGATTACTGGACTCCTGAAGATGACTTTTTTAAAGCAGCTGGAATAAAACTGGGATATAAAACTTTTTTAGGATCATTAAGAATTGGTGCTGCTCTAGATGAGGATAAAGAAAATCACTTCTATTTCTCCTTTGGCTATAATTTCGATCCATTCGAGTTTTCAAGAAGATAAGACTATTCTGTAGTGACAGATCACTGATCTGTCATTATAACAGTTGGACTTATCGTCCCGAGGAGTCCGCATTGTACAATTGATGTGGAAGTTAAACTTCCTGAATAATAACATTACGAAGTATCCCGATAAAACGGGATAACGAGAAAAATATAGTTCAATCGAGAGGATTGAACCAGCTTCTCGAAATTAAATAATTATTGACCTTTAATATATGGAATTTTTTCCTACATTAAGGTTGGAGGATAAATGGCTGAAAAAGATGTAACATTAAATAAAAATAATTCGGGGACATTACCTGTAATTCCGCTTAGAAATTTGCTTTTAGCACCAAATACAATAATACCACTTCTGGTTGGCAGAGAGCTTTCTATTCATGCTGCTGAAACGGCTTTAGTAAGCGATAAAAGGATAATATGTGTAACCCAAAAATTTGAAACTGAGACAGACGAAGATCCCAAAGCCAGGGATCTGTACCGGTATGGAACAATTTGCATGATCTTGCAGATAATGAAGCTTCCAGATGGAAATATGAGATTACTAGTAGAAGGTGAAAAGCGAGTAGTGATAGAAAAATATCGCAGGAACAAGAAATATTTAACTGCAAATTATGTGGTTCAAGACAAAGTACTTTCAGAAAGTGAGTTGGAAAGTGAGGCATTATTACGTTCTTTCAGAAAAGTTTTTAAGAACTATGTTGATCTTAATCGGTCGATTCCAGAAGAAGCAATGATACCACTTAGTGATGCTGAGAACGCAGATGAGTTCTTTTATTATGCACTGTCAAATATCCAAATAGATATAAGCAAGAAACAACAACTTTTTGAATTGAGTGATCTTTTCGAATCTATTTCTCAATTGTATAAAATTGTTATCGAGGAAATTCAGATACTGAAACTAGAGTATAAGATAGATGGTACTGTGAAAAGCAAGTTGAGTAAATTGCAACGTGAATATTATTTAAATGAACAATTAAAGGCTATCCATAAAGAACTTGGTATAACCAAAGAAGATAAAACTGAATTACTCGAATTCAAGAAGAAAATAGAAAAAGCTAATCTAAGTGAACAAGCTAAAAAGAAAGCAGAAGGTGAGCTGGAACGCTTTGCTCATATGAATTCCTACTCTCCGGAATATTCTGTAACTCACACCTATCTTACCTGGATCTTAGATCTTCCGTGGGATGAACCCAAGTTGAAAGATTTTAATCTTAATATTGCACAAAATATTTTGGATGATGACCATTACGGACTGGTTAAAGTTAAAGAACGTATTTTGGAATATCTTGCTGTAGTTAAACTGGCAGAGAAAGTAAAAGGACAGATATTGTGCTTTGTTGGTCCGCCGGGAGTAGGTAAGACTTCATTAGGAAAATCCATTGCGCGAGCCATGGACAGAAAATTCGTGAGATTATCTTTGGGTGGTGTTCGAGATGAAGCAGAAATAAGAGGTCACCGCAGAACTTATGTTGGTGCACTTCCGGGTGTGATCATTCAAAGTATGAAAAAAGCCGGAACTACAAATCCGCTTATTATGATGGATGAGATAGATAAAATGAGCAGTGATTTCAGAGGTGATCCTGCCTCAGCATTATTGGAAGTATTAGATCCGGAACAAAATGACTCTTTCCGTGACCATTATCTTGATTTCGAATATGATCTTTCACAGGTAATATTCATTACCACTGCTAATACTCTTAACTCAATTCCTCAGCCGTTACTGGATAGAATGGAAGTGATAGAGATCCCCGGCTACACAGCTTATGAGAAAATCCATATCGCCACTAAACATCTGGTTCCTAAGGTTATTAAAGAACACGATCTGAAAGGGAAAGTGAAGATCAAATATCTCAAGAATACGTTAGAGAGAATAATCAAGCTTTATACACGAGAAGCCGGTGTGCGTGGTCTGGAAAGGCAAATCGCTAAGATATTGAGGAAGATCGCCAAGAAATATGTTGAAGGTAAATTGAAAGGTCTGATTACAGTTCAAGCTTCCGACCTGGAAGAATTCCTCGGCATACCTAAACACCTTTATTCCGAAGTAAACAGAAAGGATGCAGTGGGTTTGGTTACGGGTCTTGCCTGGACCAGATTTGGTGGAGAGACGTTGCAAATAGAAGTGGTAAAAGTTAAAGGTAAAGGGAACCTGAAACTTACGGGTCAATTGGGTGATGTGATGCAGGAATCAGCTCAGGCTGCTTTTAGTTATGCCAGGTTACATGCTAAAAAATATAGTATTGATGAGAATTTCTATAAAAAATGTGATCTTCATCTTCACATCCCCGAAGGTGCTATTCCCAAAGATGGACCTTCTGCCGGTGTAACTCTTGTAACTGCGATAATATCAATTCTTTCCAACAGAAAGGTGAAACACAATATTGCAATGACGGGTGAGATAACACTTTCCGGGAATGTTCTGCCAATTGGCGGACTGGCAGAGAAATTGATAGCTGTGAAAAGAGCAAAGATCAAGAATGTGATAATCCCAAGAAAGAATGAACCCTCTCTAACCGAAGTAAATAATGAAATCAAAAAAGGTTTGAATATTATTCTGGTTGATACGATAGAGGAAGTTCTACAATACGCACTTCGTTAAAATTGTGTTTAAAAGAACCTTGCGAATGGTTGCATCGGTTTGAGAAACAAACGATGCTGTAATTCTCTTACCTGTCTATTGGTTGCAGACCTTCGCAATGATTAAGGAAAAACATACTGAACATTACGGAGGTTTCACAAATTCAACCATCCGTAAGATTCGGAAAAAAGAAGGATATGATGAAATTTTCTATTGCGGATAGAGAAACTTTGTTGGATGGAACTGAGCGAGTTGTTATAAACGTTCCCCGAGAAGAATTAATATATTTGGGCTACATACTTGAATCTTTTGAAGGTTGGTGCAATTATACTACTCCCGATAAAAATGAACCATATCTGCAAGTAGATGTAGCACCCGATTATATTAATGATTTCAATAAATTGATCCAATCGCTTTTTAAATGGAATTATGAAAAAATATAATGTAGAAAGTATGGTAGAAAAAGCACTAAGCGGTAAGATAGTTGTCTCATCAAAACTAATTTCGATGTTTGAAAAATTTTAAGATTTAGAGAGGAAAAAATGCAATTGATCTATAATCCAGTGTTTTTAAAACACGATACAGGCATGCACCCGGAAAATATAAAGCGGTTATCTTCACTTGGTGACCTACCAGTTACTAAATTAGAAAATGGTGAAAAATATTTGGAACTTATACATATTCCTGAGTATATTAAAAGAATCAAGGATCTCAGTATTAAAGGTGGTGGACATTCGGATGCTGATACATTTGTTTCGGAAGGAAGTTATGAAGCTGCGATCTATGCAGTTGGTGCAACGATCATGGCTTCAAAAAATGGTGATTTTGCTTTAACCCGACCTCCCGGACATCATGCTCATCAAGATCATTCCAGTGGATTCTGTTTGTTCAACAATATTGCCATCGCAGCTCAATATCATGCAAACCAAGGTAAACGCGTATTAATTATAGATATTGACGGTCATCTCGGTTGCAGTACGGAAGAAATCTTTAAGAATTCTAATCAAGTTATGTATTGGTCTCTTCATCAATTTCCTGCTTTTCCTGGTGGTGGTGATGCAGATGAAATTGGTGAAGGTGAAGGTAAAGGATTCACGATCAATGTTCCACTTCCACCGGGAAGTGGAGATGAAATATTTATGGATGCTTTTAAATCTTTTTTACCGATAGCGAAAGAATTCAATCCTGATATTGTAGGAATCTCTGCCGGTTTTGATTCTCATCAATATGATCTTTTACTGGATCTACGATTAACAGTAAATACATATTACAAAATCGGGAGGCTGATTTCTGAAAATTTTAAGAATGTTTTTGCTACACTTGAAGGCGGCTATAATATTGAAATTTTTCCACGTTGTCTTTATAATTTTCTGGATGGAATAAACAATGATCATATGCGGCACAGAGAAAGACACACAGATTCTCTCATCCAGATCCATCAAGAATATGAAGGTCGTAAGGCTCTGACAATGCAGCTTTTGAAAAAATACTGGAAATCAATTTAAATAAAAAAAACATAAAGGAATAAAAGATGACTTCAAAAAAATTAGACAAACTATTTAATCCAAAAGTAGTAGCAATTATCGGAGCTACCACAAAAAAGGAAAGTGTTGGATATGCCTTGATGAAGAATATAATCGGTTCTGGATTCGATGGAATTGTATATCCAATAAATCCCAAAAGAACTAATGTTCTTGGTGTAAAAGCATATCCCAGCTTAGATGACGTTCCGGATAAGATTGATCTGGCAATAATTGCCACACCTGCCAAATCAGTTCCTGCAATTGTAGAGAAATGTGGGGAAGTTGGTGTTTCCGGAATATTATTAATTTCTGCCGGTTTTGCAGAAGCTGGTGAAGAAGGTAAGGAATTAATGAGACAAATCTCTGAAACTATACGAAAATATAAAATTCGATTAATTGGACCGAACTGCCTAGGATTTATTAACCCTTCTATCAAATTCAATGCCAGTTTTGCAAACAAAATGGCATTACCCGGTAAGATCGCTCTAATCTCTCAAAGTGGTGCTCTTTGTACTGCGATTCTTGATTGGTCTATTAAACAAAATGTGGGATTTAGTAATTTTGTTTCTATTGGTTCGATGATGGATGTAAGTTTTCATGATTTGATAGATTATTTTGGAAGTGATCCGCATACTAACAGTATTGTAATTTATATGGAATCACTTACCGATGCCAGAAGTTTCATGAGTGCAGCCAGAGCTTTTGCCAGAAATAAACCCATAATTGTATTAAAAGCAGGGAAAAGTACTGAAGGTGCTCAAGCGGCAATGTCTCATACGGGAAGCTTAGCTGGAAATGATTTTGTTTTTGATGCTGCTTTTAAACGAGCCGGAGTTATCAGAGTTGATACCATTGAAGAACTTTTCAACATTGCTCAAGCTTTGGCAATGCAACCGAAACCATCCAATAATAGACTAGCAATAGTGACTAATGCTGGAGGTCCGGGAGTGATAGCAACCGACACCTTGATTGCTAAAGGTGGC
>DAOUTP010000031.1 GCA_030626645.1 Candidatus Cloacimonadota bacterium | reverse complement strand
TGTCTGCAATTTTATGGAAAAATTCTTCCTTAGTTACAGATTTATTAATATCTAAAATTACTGCGCTTTCGATGAGCTTATCAAACCTGTCTTTCCGAATATTATCGCGCTCTCGAATGATTTCTTTCAATTCAGTATCCAGAGATGTAGTCACCAGGTCTTTAGCTTTGATGCGTTTAACAAGTTGCAAAAGAGCAGATTCTTTATTAGAGCGAATACTACCATAGAACCAATACCAGGATAATCCACCAATAATAAAAACAGCAGTCATGATGAGTGGCAATGATCCCATTTCAATGATCAAGAAAATATAAGCCAAAACCGCAAAAATCTGTAGCCAAGGGTACAAAGGGCTTTTAAATTTAGGCCGGTAGTTCTGAATTCCGCTTTCACGCATAATTATTACAGATATATTTATAAAAATAAACAGCAATATCTTCATTGTGGAAGCTGTTTTAACAAGTATTTCTAAAGGTAAGAAGATTACCAATATCATAAAACCACTGGTGAACAAAATCGAATTTACAGGGGTTTTATGTTTTTTACTCATTTTTCCAAAAAATGAAGGAAGCAATTTATCGTGGCTCATAGCCATAGGATTGCGCGAGGAAGCCATAATACCTGCATTTGCTGTAGAAAAGAACGCTAATAAAGCTGCAATTGATAGTATATACATTCCAGGTTTCCCGGCAAAAACTGCAGCTCCGTCACTGATCGGTGTGAGAGTATAAAGCTTGGGAGCCGGTAAAAGAAGATCATCTCCCAATAAACCCACTGTTACAAAAATTACTAGTATATACGCTATAGTTACAATAGTGAATGCAGAAATCATGCCAAGTGGTATATTTCGCGATGGATTTTTTACTTCCTCAGCCACACTGGCAATCTTTGTCAAACCGCCGTAAGACACAAAGATCAGACCGGAAGTCATGAAAATAGTTTTCAGGTTACCTTTCATAAAGACATCAAAATGGCGATTATCAACATGCGGAATTCCTTTAGTTACATACCATACTAAAAGTATCAATAATCCAACTACCATGTAAATTTGAACCCAGCCTGCATGCTTAGTGCTTCTCAAATTGATTATTGTAAATAATACGCAGAAAACGATAGCAATGAGCTTTATTTGGAAAATAGTAATTTCAGGATAAATGATAGATGCAAAAGCACCTATTCCAACCAGGGCAAAAGCACTTTTAAAGGCTAATGAAAACCAGGCAGAAATTCCCGCGATCGTTCCAAACCCAGCTCCCATACTTCTATTTACAAAGAAATAATCTCCGCCAGATTTAGGCATTGCAGTAGCCAGTTCAGCTTTACTGAACATAGATGGAAGTACTAAAATACCTGCTAAAAGATATGCCAGGATCACAGCAGGTCCTGATATGTAATAAGCTAGACCCGGTAAAATAAATAACCCTGAACTTATCATTGCTCCAGCAGCGATACTAAATACCGATAATAATCCAAGTTCCTTTTTTAATTCAACCATATCACTTACATAATTTATTCTGAAACAACAACCTTATTTTTGCCTTGAGACTTACCTTTATACATAGCTTTATCAGCTTTTTTAATTAGATCACTAACCTTGATTTCTTCACCTTTGTAATCACTAATACCTATTGTTGCCGTAATGGATAATTCTTTATCTTTAAATGTAATCGGGAATTTGGCGATTTGTTGCAGAATTAACTGAGCTATTCGTAATGCACCCTTAGAGTTTGTTTGTGGAAGAAGTAATAGGAATTCTTCACCACCATAGCGCCCTACAACATCTTGCTTTCTAACAAGAGCGATCATTAAATTTGAAATTTGTTTTAACACAAAATCACCGCAATCATGTCCATATTTATCATTAATATTCTTAAAATCATCCACATCAATCATTGCAATTGTGAAAACTTCTTTTGAACGTTCATATTTCATCTTTTCATATTCAATACTTTCTAAGATAGCACGTCGATTCGGAAGTTGTGTAAGTGAATCAGTTCTGGCTAATGTATGTAGTTTTATATTTGATTTTTTTAGTTCTTTTTTTGTTCTTTTAAGTTCTGTCAAATCAACAGATAGATTATATAATTCCTGATCCCCAAAAACGGTTTCATGTTTATGGAAGCTGGTTAGTACATTTAATTTGGATTTGTTCTTATGAAGATATTCCATTTCACCAGGAGTTATTTCAATATTGCTTTCATAATATTTATCAATATTTTTTTTAAATTTCTCAAAAGTGGAATTTGGTACAATTAGATCTTCGACCTTCTTACCAATAGCTTCACTATTTTTAAATCCATACATTTTCTTACAAGCATGATTCCAATAAGTTATGGTATGATCTCTACCGACTCCATAAATCGCAATTCCAGGAACATTATAAATGATATTTTCAAATTTTTTCTCATATTGATGAAGTTTGTAATCAATGGCTATCCATTCATCTATATCTTCTTTATATTCAGTATATCTTCTATTAGTGAAAATAATAAGTCCTATGGTTATTAGGAAAAAAATTATTAATAACTCGATTACAAGTTTATAGTTAAAATAACCATACGACCCCATCATGTGATTTGATACATGAAAAACTTTTAGTAAGATAAAAACAATTATTATTACAACTACTATTATAATTAATTCGATTGGCGCATTCTTTCTTGTAAGAAATGAACCCGTTAGACTTTTCTTATTATTTAATTGCTTTGCGATCTTAACCTCCATTACACATTATAGCATCATTAAGAAAATAAATAAATTATTATTCATTCCTTTATTATTATTTTTTTGATTCTCAGGAAATTTCACTTCCTTCCATTACATCCTTATCCGGATGTAAAATGGAAAGTTTTCCTTCATCTTCCGCAGCTAAGATCATAGCCTGAGATTCTACTCCCATCACAATTCGCGGTTTTAAGTTTATCAGCATTGGAACCTTCTTGCCGATCAGTTCTTCCGGTTTGTAATCTTTACCAACTCCAGCAATTACAGAACGCTCTTCCCCACCGATATTTACTTTGAGTTTAATTAGTTTATTTGATTTTTTCACTCGCTCAGCTTCCAATATCTTTACAATACGGATCTCAAGTTTCATAAAATCATCATATTCTATTAGAGGTTTATGTTCTATCATAATATCTTCCTTCACATTTTCTTTCTGTCTTTGTTTAAGTATCTCAAGTTGCTCTTCAACTTCCTTCTCATCGATCTTTCTGAATAATCTATCAACGTTATTAATTGAATATTCCGCTGTTTCTTTGCTGATATTATCCCACGTAAGTGGAATTGTAATACCTAGCATATCATGAAGGATTTTCATACTTTTTGGAATTATTGGAGATGCTGTAATTGATATTATACGTAGTATTTCCAGACATACATACAAGGTTTCGGAAGCTTTATTCTTATCAGATTTAATTTCTTTCCATGGTTGTGTTTCATCGAAGTATTTATTGCCAATTCGGGCAATATCCATGAATTGTTTTGTAGCCTTTCTCACTTGATAACTTGAATATGATCTACCTATTGTATCAGTTAGTTTATAAACTTCTGCAAGCGTGTTTTTAGATAACTCAGTAAGCTTCGCTGGTCGTTTAATTTTTCCATCAAAATACTTTTTACTGAATACACATGTTCTATTTGCCAAATTACCCAAAACATTATTCAGCTCGGTGTTTATCCGCATTCTAAAATCTTCCCAACTGAAATCACTATCTTTGGTTTCCGGTGCATTTGCTGCCAATACATAGCGCAGATATTCACCTTCAAAGTACTTCAAGTAATCTTCTACCCATACAGTCCAATTACGGCTTGTGGACATCTTTTGTCCTTCCAGGTTAAGATATTCATTTGCAGGCACATCATGTGGAAGTACAAATTGCTCTTTCTGCTTGGAAAGCATTGCAGGCCATATTATCGTATGGAAAGGAATATTGTCTTTTCCAAGAAAATGAATCATTTTGGTGTCTTTATTCAACCAATAATCCTTCCATCGATCCGGCTCTCCAATTTTTTCTGCCCATTCTTTTGTTGAAGAAAGATATCCGATTGGTGCATCAAACCATACATAAAGCACTTTACCTTCTGTGTTCTCCAGCGGAATTGGAATTCCCCAATTGAGATCACGAGTTATTGCTCGTTCTTGTAAACCTTCATTCAACCAACTAAGAACAAAGTTTTTAACATTATCTTTCCAATATGTTTTTGTATCAAGCCAGTTACGTAATTCATCCTCAAATTTGGGAAGATCAAGGTACCAGTGAGTTGTATCTTTAATAATTGGAACTTCACCCGAAAGTTTGCTTTTAGGTTCGATTAAGTCCATCGCATCTATAAGTTTACCGCAATTATCACATTGATCTCCACGTGCTCCTTCCTCTTTACAAAACGGACAAATTCCTTCCACATATCTATCTGATAAAAATCTCTTCTGCTTCTCATCATAAAACTGTTTAATTACTTTTTTCTTGATGTATCCTGCATCATATAGATTGGTAAAGAAATCTTGTGAATCTTTTGAATGGTTAACATGAGAGGTTCCTGAAAAGTTATCCAGCTGAATATTTAAACCTTCAAGATCTACTCGCATGCTTTTATTAAATTTATCAACAATATCCTGTGGTGAAACATTTTCTTCTTCAGCTTTGATAGAGATTGGAGTTCCGTAATCATCTGTTCCTCCAATATATAAAACATCATTTCCAACTAATTTCTGATATCTAACAAAAATGTCCGCATTCAAATATGAACCGGCAATATGCCCTATATGCAATTTCCCATTTGCATAAGTAAGTGCACTGGTTACTAAAAAATTTTCCAAAATTATCTCCATAATCATTAATAATTCTTATTATAATCTCAAAACTAAAATATTTTATTAATGTCAAGAATTATTGATTTAAACAAATATTAACCTGAATTTAATAATTTAATTTGTTCCCACAAATTGAAAACATAGATAAAAACCTTCCAGGCAGAAAAACCAGGAAGGTTATGCTTATCATCTTGATAAAAACCAATTTTTATTTGTTATCCATCTTTTTTTTTTTCAGTTTAATCTCTTCTGCATATTCGAACATATCTTCAAGTGTAGGATATTTATCAAAAATTTCAATAGTTTTCTGAAGCTGAGTATCCTCTTCCAATATAACTTTATACCGTTCCACTTCTCCAAATTTCCTACCAATAATATTACTGGTCAGTTCATTCTTTATCCAAGAAAGAATGCTATCTACTTCAACCTGTTCAAATTCGATTTCTTCTGTTTTTGCAAATTCCAGTAATTCATCAATATCCTTACGTGATGCCTTATAATCCATAGTGACAATGTTATCGTTTTCTATTAGGTAATTCACAGAATAATTGAAGAAAATATTTTTTCTACGCAGATCTACACCCAGATCTGTAAGAAGAGATTGTTCGATCTCAATGTCTGGAGTTATGCCACCACCACCATAAACTTCTCTCCCTTCATTAGTGTAATATACATTTTCATGACTTTTTTCTTTAGCTTCTTCTTGCATTCCTTCAATCTCTTCTTTAGAAATATCACCATTTTTGACACGTTCATCTTTCAATAATTTATCATTAAGATCTTTATGAATACATCTACCAGATTTTATATAATATTTAGCAGTTGTTATCTTGATGCCATTACCATCTGAAAGCGGGAACAATCGTTGAACTGATCCTTTTCCAAATGAAGTTTGACCAACTATCAGACCACGATCCCAATCCTGCAGCGAGCCGGCAAATATTTCAGAAGCACTTGCAGATCCGCTGTTAATAAGAACTACAACTGGATAATCATCTCTAATTCTGTTATATTTCGTGAAATATTCCATGTTGGTTTGAGGTGCTCTGCCTTTTGTGAATACTACAAGTTTATTTTTCCCGATGAATTCATTTACAGTATTTATTGCTTCTCTAAGAAGACCTCCAGGATTGAATCTAAGATCAATAATAAGTCCTCGAATACCTTCTTCTTCAAGATCATCCAATTTTTCTCTCATATCTGAAGTTGTATTTGCATTAAACTGTCGAATTCTCATGTACCCAATTCCATTATCCAGTTTAAATGAATATGGAATACTGTGGATCTTAATTATCTCACGGATGATTTCAAATTCCAATTCACTTTTAACTCCAGGTCTGATGATCGTGATCACAACTTTTGTCCCGGGTTCACCGCGCATTTTTGAAATAGATTCATCAGTTGAAACTCCAACAACGCTTTCACCATCAACTTTTGATATCTTATCACCGGCATGTATCCCCATTCTATAAGCTGGAGTACCTTCTATTGGTGCAACAACTGTAATATAATCACCTTTCTTGTCTATCGAGATACCCAAACCACCAAATTCACCTTTAGTATCTGTGCTGAATTTCTCAAATTCATCTGGAGTAAAATAATATGTATGTGGATCTACTTCATCCAGCATTCCTTTGATAGCCGAATCTATCAGATCATCAACATCAAGCTCTTCCACATAATTTTGTCTAAGATTGAAAAGTGCTTCACTGAAAAGTTTAAGCTTTTTATAGATGTTGGCATCTTCCGAATTTGCGGCATCCACATTTACAAAATTGAATAGGAGAATTCCAATAATTATCCAACCAATTACACTTGCTGAAAAAAGAATTTTACTCATTTTATTTAATCTGACTTTCATTTATTTAACTCCTTCTTAATTATATCAATTACATCATTATAAATTTCATTAATACTTTTTTTTCCATCTAACACAACAAACCTTTCAGGCTCTTTGTCAGCTAAGTCCAAAAAACCATCTCTAACTCTTTTATGGAACTCCATCGATTCTTGTTCCAATCTATCAGCATCTTTTGCTAAAATTCTGGATAATCCGATCTCTTCCGGTAAGTCCACTAAAAAAGTGATATCCGGAACCAATCCAAAAGTAGCATATCTCCTAATTGTGTCAATAAGCTTTCCATTGATCTTTCGGGCAGCACCCTGATAGGCAAAGGTAGAATCGTAATATCTGTCAGAAATAACGATTTTTCCTTTTTCCAGTTCCGGAATGATCCACTCCCCTGTATGTTGGCTTCTAGAAGCCATATATAATAGCACTTCCGTTTGTGGGAGCATCTCTTTATTCTCAACACTAAGAAGTATCTCGCGTATCTCCTCAGATATTTTAGGACCACCAGGTTCTCTGGTTAGAAATACGCTTTTTCCTTCATTAATTAAAAACTCTTTCAGCATTCGTGCTTGGGTTGATTTTCCACAACCTTCAATTCCTTCAAAAGTAATAAATAAACCTTTTTTCATCTGTTATCCTTTTTTGAAAATATCTATTATTTTAACACCCATTACTAACGCATTCTCTTGTGGAGAATGATAATAATTCTTCCTTAAACCAATCATTCTAAAGCCAATATTTTCATAAAGCAATTTTGCAGCAAGATTCGATTCCCGCAATTCAAGGAAAAACTTAAAGCATTTTTCGTCCATTAATTTACTTATGAGAAACTGAACAAGTTCTTTTCCAAGTCCCTTTCTTTGAAAATCTGTAGCAACTGCAATATTCGTGATGTTAAGCTCATCAAGGAGTTTCCAACCACAAATATATCCAATGATATTATCCTTAATTTCCATCACAAAAGCATACTGTTTTTCTATTTCTTCTATGAACATCTCTTCTTCCCAGGCTGTTGAGAAAAGTTCTTTCTCCATAATCATAATGGTGGGAATATCTTCCATTTTCATTTCTCTGATCTCTGTTTTCATTAATAATATAACTTTTGTCCCGGGTAGATCATTACAATTCCGTTACGTGTTTTCAGATTATTTCTGGAGATCAAGCCCTTTTGCGTAATCCCCAATTTCTTTGCGATCGTTCCTACCGTATCTCCCTTAAGCACAGTGTGATAATTATTTGTTTTTTGAATTGAAGCACCTGAACTGGTCCCGTAGAGTTTAAGTCTTTGACCTGGATGAATAACATTAGAGCTGAGATGATTCAAACTTTTTATACGTGAAACTGTCGTCTTATATTTGCGTGCAATATTGTATAAATTATCTCCACTTTTTACAATATGATGTGTAAAGAAACCTGCGTTTTTATTTAGAAATTGTTTTTCAATTTTTAATAATAATTCATTATCAACTCCATTCCCATTTGGAATAAGAACTGAGTATTTTCCAGGAGGTAGAACAACATCATTTATTGCAGAATATTTCACTCTGCTTCTTTTATAGATCTTGATCCATGGATTCATTTCCAAGATCTTACCAATGGAAGCTCCTTGAGCCTTAGCCCAATCATCGATCTTATAATGTCCCTTTAGAGTAAGATCGATCAAATGTGCATTTTCTAAGATCGGATCCATTCTATCGAATTTTTTTCCAAATATCTCTTCTTCATTCTCAATGATCATCTTGATTGCAACAGCACGCCATACATATCTCTGTGTTTCATCAACCCGCATCAGCAGATCAAAAAAATCATATGCTTCCTGCTGGCGTACAACTTTGGCAATACTGCCAACTCCAGCGTTATAAGAACAAATCGCTAGCAACCAGTCTTCAGTACCGCGTTCTGTAAGATAACTTCGTGCATTGAGGAGATATTTTGCAGCAGCAGGTGTAGCCAGAAAAACATTTCTACGCTCATCAATAAATGAATCTATGCGCATCCCATAACCCTTGGCAGTTCCGGGCATAAATTGCCAGATACCAAGAGCTCCTACACGTGAACCAGCCATAGGAGTCAATCTGCTTTCTGCTATTGCCAAGTATTTTGTATCAAGCGGAATATTAAATTGTGAAAAAACCGAATCAAAATATGCAAAATATTTACCACATCTTGGAATGAATTGATGCGCAACTTTGAGTTCTTGCTTATAAATCGTTTCAAATTTATCAAAGATCCTTTCGTTTGTAAGATCGAATGTTCTACCTGCAAATATAATGGAATCTGGGATGATGAAATCCTGATTTACAGCAACTCTGCTATTGGAAATTTCTAAGGCCTGATATAAAGAATCAATTGTAAAATCTAATTCTTCTATTGTATTGTAAAGTGAATCTAGTAATATATCTCTGTCAATAATTTCTTGTTGAAGTGAATCATTAATAATAACTGTTACTATTTCATTTGATTTATCAACAGGTTGTATAGTATCTGTTTCAGGTATTATTGCACAACCAAATATAAAAATCAATATAACAAATAAAAGAAGTACTCTTTTCATCTATTGAGTCTCCATCATACGAGGCTTATAAATATCATTATAATAGTCCATATATTTTCCTGATGCTATTTCTTCAATCCAATCCAAATGATTTGAATACCAGGTTATAACCTGATCCAAACCTTCATCAAAATCTATTTGCGGTTTCCAACCAAGTTCTTTTCTGATCTTACTGGAATCAACTGAATAACGAATATCATGCCCTTGTCTATCGAGAACAAAAGAGATAAGATTTTTATTTACATTTAGTTTTTCAAGAATATGCTCTACAAGATCTATGTTCCTCCATTTATTGCCTGTTCCTACATTATAAGTTTCACCGGATTTACCTGTTTGCATAATAACATCTATTGCACGACAATGATCTTCAACATGAATCCATTCCCGAATATTTTTTCCATCACCATACACAGGGATATCTAACTTATTCAATGCATTGTGAATAACAACCGGAACCAATTTTTCCGGAAATTGATAATTTCCAAAATTATTACATGACCTAATTATGTTTATTCGTTGCCCATATGTTTGATAAGCCACACGCAAAAGCAGGTCTGCAGAAGCCTTGCTGGCAGAATATGGATTATTGGGTTCTAAACGAGCTTCTTCATTAACATTCAAATCATTACTAATTGAACCATATACTTCATCTGTTGAAACTTGGACAAATTTCTGCACTTTATGTTCCCTGGAATAATTTAATAGGATCTGAGTTCCCAATACATTTGTCTGCAAGAAAATATCAGGATTAATTAAGCTTTTATCTACATGTGATTCCGCAGCGAAATGGACAACATAATCCGGATTGAATTGTTCAAAAGCTGTTTTAACATCTTTTGGATCTGCTACATCACCTTTAAAAAAAACATAGTTCACATTATCCTCAATTGTTATTAGATTGTTAAGATTTCCTGCATATGTGAGTTTATCAAAATTTATTATTTTGAAGTTTGGATATTTCTGAACAAGATATCTAATGAAATTAGAGCCTATGAAACCAGCTCCACCAGTTACAAGGATGATCTTATGCTCATCATGAATAAATTTATCTTGATCAAAAAAATCAGAAGTACTATCTATTTTCTTTTCCATCTTACATTCCTATTTTATAAAATACAAAATTACATAAAAAATCGGAGCTGCTAAAAGAAGACTGTCAAATCTATCAAGAAGTCCGCCATGTCCAGGAAGAACATTTGAACTGTCTTTCACACCAGCATCTCTCTTTAATATCGATTCGAACAAATCTCCCATTTGACCAAATATACCACCGGAAATTGCAGCTGCAAGAGCCTGTGGAATTGATAATCCTAAAAATTTAATCAGAATATAGGAACATGCAAATGAAAATAATATTCCTGCCAGAAAACCTTCAAGAGATTTATTGGGACTTGCTTTGAATATACCTTTATGTTTACCTATTGCTCTACCTACAAAATAGGCTGCAGAATCAGTTATCCAGATCATGAAGATCAGGCTCAAGATTAGATTTCTTCCATTTTCCAATAACCTGATATGATAAACACTACTTAACAATACGGCAATGTAAACCACGATGAACATTGCTGCAGAACCTCTGTCCATCGCTCCTTCTAAATTGCTCTTGAAAAGATCAAACCCTAATATCACAATAACAGTTAATAGAAGCGATGCAAAAATGATAACCATTCCAAAATAGATTGATGCAATGAAAACTAACAAACCAAGGACAATAATTATTCTCGGCACAACAACACCTTTTTTAAAGAACATCTCTCTCAATTCGAACATCATTTGAAATGCTATCAATGCTAAAAATGATGCAAGTGCTATATTTCCAACATAGAAAATATAAATAAGTATCGGAATAAAAAAAACTGCGATCAATACTCTTTTCAATAAAACCATTTTTTTCTCCTTATCTTGTGCCAAATCTTCTCTTTCTATTTTGGAAATCCAGGATGGATTGAATAAACTCTTCACGACTGAAATCCGGCCAGAGAGTTTTAGTAAACCAGAATTCTGAATAAGCACTCTGCCAAACCAGAAAATTGGATAAACGCTCTTCCCCACTTGTTCTAATGATCAAATCGGGGTCAGGCATAAAAGCTGTGTAGAGATAATTACTAACCATTTCATCATTTATTTCTTGCTTTGCTATCTTACCTGAAATAATATCATCAGACATTAGTTTGAATGCATCTATAAGTTCACGTCTTCCACCATAATTCATTGCAACATTCAGGTGTAATCCGTCATTATTCCAACTGCTTTTACATGTATTTAGAACTTTCTTATTATAGCTTTTTTCCAGTTCTTCTTTGCTTCCGATAAACCTGATATTTACATTATTAGCTTTCAAATCATTAATTTCCTTTACGAGTGAATCCATAATTAATTTAAGAAGATAATTCACTTCCTGTTTGGAACGTCGCCAATTTTCAGTTGAAAATGCGTAAATTGTTAGATATTCCAATCCAGCTTCAACTGCAGTTTCCACGATGCGTCTTACAGTTTTTACACCTTCTTTATGACCATTAGCTCTATTTGTTTTATGTTTATCTGCCCAGCGTCCATTGCCATCCATTATTATGGCAATGTGTCTCGGCATACGTTCTTTATCTATTTGTTGGATTAGTTGTTTATAATTCATAATGAATCTCAATAATTAGTTGAACTAGTGGAATTGGTGGGACTGGTGGAATTAGTGGAACTTGTTGAACTGGTGGAATTAGTGGTACAATTCATAGATTTTTTAATTTCTTTTATATCTTTCACCTTTTTTCTTCCTTCTTTTCTTTCTTTCTCTCACCCAGTTTAACCATTTTACTAGTTAACCAGTTCACTACTTTTTTCTTCCTTCTATTCTCTCACCCAGTTTAACCATTTTACTAGTTAACCAATTAACTATTTTTTCGTGGAACTGGTGGAATTTGTATTTTCAATCATTGATTGTTTAATGTATTTTATATAACCATTAAACTCTTTTGGGAATGTTGTAACAAAGTCATCTATAATACCATTCTGTTGTTCATTTAATAATTTTCTTGTATTAGCTTTCCGTAACCAATCAAAAGTTTCTTCCATTGAACCACGTGCAATATAGCAAAAGTGAAGATTTTCTTTAAAATGGTATCTCCCATATCCTTCAGCAATATTTGCAGAAAT
>DAOUTP010000141.1 GCA_030626645.1 Candidatus Cloacimonadota bacterium | reverse complement strand
TATCGCCGGTTCTTTGGCTGCTACAAAACTTCATATTAAAGTTGCTCATGTGGAAGCTGGATTACGTTCATTCAACCGCAATATGCCGGAAGAAATTAATAGAATTCTAACTGATAAGATCAGTGATATATTGTTTTGTCCGACAGATACTGCAGTGCAAAATTTACAGAATGAAGGAATCGGAAGAAACTCACTTGCTCGTATTGTGAAATGCGGTGATGTAATGCAGGATGCTGCCATTTTCTATTCCGATCTGGCACAAAAACCAGAACTTGATTTGCCAAAGAAATTCATATTAGTAACAGTACATCGTGCCGAAAATACTGATGATCCCAAGCGCCTGGCTTCCATATTTAATGCTCTTTCTGAAATCTCAAATGAAATTCCAATCATACTTCCACTTCATCCAAGAACTAAGAAGATCATTTCCAACTTACAACTCACAACTCACAACTCACAATTTATCTTAATTGATCCGGTTGGTTACCTGGAGATGATATATCTTCTTAAGAACTGTAGTTTAGTTATGACTGACAGTGGAGGATTACAGAAGGAAGCATTTTTCTTTGAAAAACCATGCGTTACCTTAAGAGATGAGACCGAATGGGTGGAATTGGTTGAAAACGGATTTAATGAAATCGTTGGAGCAGATAAAAACAAAATTATCTCAGGTTATCAAAAAATGAGCCAAATTAAAAATAACTACAATATCAATTTATACGGAAAAGGTGAAGCTTCAATAAAAATTATAACTGAATTATTGAAATAGTATAAAAGCTTATTACAAAAAACTATACGATGACAAAAAGCCCTGAATGATCAGGGCTTTTTTATTATGTAAGAAAAAAAGTTCTTGACATTTGGGCTCATGGTGTACCACTTGA
Organism: Candidatus Cloacimonadota bacterium; assembly: GCA_030626645.1. Lineage (GTDB taxonomy): Bacteria > Cloacimonadota > Cloacimonadia > Cloacimonadales > TCS61 > Tenebribacter. The sequence goes on along the minus strand of DAOUTP010000141.1, from coordinate 4,323 downwards.
CCCATACAGCAAAACAGAAGGAGGTGAAATGAAGTTTGATGAAAGTACACCGATTTATCTGCAGATCAAATATGAGATAGAAAAAGCGATTATCTTCGGTTCCATAGAAGAGGAGGAAGCTGTGCCTTCAATCCGCATAATGGCAAAGCAATACAGATTAAATCCGCAAACCATATCCAATGCGATAAGTGAGCTTCTAAATGAAGGAATCCTTTTCAAAAAGAGAGGGATCGGGATGTTCGTGGAGAAAGGTGCTCAAAAAAAATTAAAAGCAAAAACCTATGATGAATTCATAGAGGCAGATCTACAGAACATGATAACAAAAAGTAGGTCACTTGGCATTACCAAAAAAGAGTTAATGAAATTGATAGAAAATTCCTACGACAAAGGAGGGGAGAAGTGACACAAGAAAATGTGATACAAGTAAAGAACCTTACAAAATATTATGGGAAGTTTAAAGCGCTTGATAATGTTGAACTGGAAATATCCTCAGGAAGAATTATCGGATTGTTGGGTAAGAATGGTGCCGGAAAATCAACTTTAATGAGATGCCTTCTTGGTTTCCTGAAACATAAAGGAGAAATTGAGATCCTGGGAAAAACAATAACAAAACACCAGGAATCAATACATGAGAACATTGCCTTCATTCCGGATGTGAATAGCCTGGATGACAGATTAACTGTAAAGCAGACGATGGATTATGTTTCAGCAATAAACAGTTCATGGAATAATGAAAAAGCAATGGAGTTACTTGCCAGCAGCGATCTCAAGTCAAACCAGAAAGTAGCAACTCTTTCTAAAGGTATGAAGACAAAACTCTATCTTCTCATTACGCTTTCTCTGGATGTGAAGATCCTGCTTTTAGATGAACCAACACTTGGTTTGGATATTGTCTTCCGAAAAGAGTTTTTCAATACAATTCTGGGTGAATTTTATGATGAAAACAAAACCATCATTATTTCTACACATCAGGTTGAAGAAGTAGAACAGATCTTGCAGGATATAATATTTATTGATGAAGGGAAGATCATTCTTCAACAAGATATTGAAGAACTGAAAAAAGAGTATTCAATTTTTACAGTACCTTCAGATCAAAAGGAAAAACTAGAACAGCATAATCCTAAGGTGATCAACAAAACTCTGGGACACGTTAGCGCAGTATTAAACAGTAAAATTGAAATACAAGACGCTCAGATCAATCGACCATCCCTTTCAGATCTCTTTATGGAAAAAGTAGGAGGATCAAATGAATAAATTTAAAGCTCTTCTCAGAAAGGATCTTCAGATCAGCAAGAAAACACTCATGATACCAATATGGATCACAACCGGATTCTACCTGCTGATTCTCTTAGTATCTGCTTTTGCTTATTTCAACGGAAAGCTGAGTATGGATCTGGGGAATATTCAAGGGTCTCCACCTTCTGAAACTATAAATTACATTGCTAATCTTGCAATAATGGGATTTCCAGGACTTATAAGTTTGATCTTCATTATAATTCTTACGCAAAGTGCATTAAATGAGAATATAAGAAACAACAGCGAGCTTTTTCACCGTTCTCAACCTGTATCTATCTGGTATCAATCAGCTTCCAGATACATTGTAGGAATTGCCGGGAATTGGCTTGTGCTATTTGCTATTGCCATATTTAATTTCCTGCTTGTTGCAATAATTTTAGCTATTGTAGATAAATTTATGTTCACTACAGCTTTAGCTGGAATGGCACAGTCTATAGTCTCATTCATGAAAACAGGTTTAATTATTGGAAGTTTGACATTTTTCTGCTCAGCAGTGTTCAAAGATAAAGCTTTCTTGCATGGATTGTCAATTGTAATGGGGATTCAATTCCTATTTATAATTATCAATGCGCTCATGCAATGGCATCTTCCACTTCCACTGAGTTACCTGATAAAATTAATAAACACAGCTACTCCATCATCAATAAATCCTGAAATTTTTAATGAGAATGTAAGTTATTACATTATCGAAATATGGAAGAAAATTTTAATTAATTGGAATACTTTACTGCAAGTTGGAGTTAGTGGAGTTTTGTTTGTTGGAGCAACGTTGATATATAAAAGTAGAGAGATCAAATAGTGAAAAATAAAAAAAATAGCCACAGACTGACACAGAAAAGCACAGATAATAGAATTTTGAATTCGGTGTTTAGTCAGTGAAGGTCAGTGGCAAGGAGAAGAAATGATGAGATCTATTTTAGTTTTAATTATGGTGACGGCAGTGTTAACACTGTCTGCATTTACGCAGGATGTTCCTGTTAAGGAAAAGAACATTACATTGGAATTTGAGAATATTCACATCAAGGATATTGAATTCATTAGCGGTAACAAAATCGAAATTGAACATGCTAAAGATACTGACGTAACAATTGTGAAAGAAAACCAAAAAGTTATTATCAAAGCAGATAAGACTGCCAAGATCGATCTGTTTTTACCATCAGAAAAGACATATACCTTATTAGAAGATGGTGGGAAAATTGAATTTAATGAAAACAGGGTAACAATCATTGAAGGTGAAGAGAAAGTTGTTGAATTTCGTGATGGTGGATTATTTGTAACTGAAGATGGTGGAACTGTAGAGATCAGTTCAGAAGGCATTATTGTAAACGATGGAGATGAATATGTCGAGATCAGTTCCCGCGGGATCATTGTGGAATCACCTGATGAAACACAGCATATCACCGGATTCTGGGGTCAACTTCTGGGTGGTGCAATTAATTTTATAACCAGACATTCCGTAGGCTGGATAGGCAATAATCCAGGTTTCATAGTGAAACACATCATAAACGATGATGATAATGCTGGAGGGGTTAATATAGGTTTTAATTTTTCTGATGGAGATAAGATCACAAAAGAGTTTCATGAAACCTTCAATCCAAGAAGAGGATGCAAACTTAATGTTCATAACAGAAATGGTAAAATTGAAATAAAGAGCTGGAAGGAAGATTACATCGATATTTCAGCGATTCTTGAAACTAATAAATCTGAAGATGAGTTTAAAAAAATTAAGATAGAAGTTCTTGATAAAGACGGATGTACAATAAATACAAAGGCTCTTGAGAAAAATCCCAAAGTTAACGTGCATTACGAGATTAAAGTTCCCAAAAGTGTAAAGATCAACAAGATCAATTCTTCAAATGGTTCAATTCTTATTATTGATTGCGAAGGTGAGATGAAGCTGAATACAAGCAATGGAAGAATAGAAATATTTGATTCTAAGGGAAGCTTTAATGTTCGCACTAGTAATGGTGGTATTGAGTTTGTTAATCTAAATGGAAATGCAGAAGCCATAACTTCCAATGGAGCCATTCGAGTTGTGAGAACTCCCGGAATCAAAAAAGCTGTAACTTCCAATGGTAAGATAACTATCGAAATTAAAGAGCAGATGAAAGATGACATCTATCTTTCTACATCCAATGGTTCTATCCGAATTACTCTCGATCCATCTCTTGACCTGAATATTGATGTTTCTACATCCAATTCCCGTATTGATCTTAACGGGATTGAGGTTACAACATCTCAGTTCTCAAAAGATAATATATCAGGGAAGATAAACAAAGGTGGAAAGAAGATCACTGCTAATACCAGTAATGGAAGTATTAAGTTTTATAAACTGGAGAAATAAAATGAGCTTTAAAGGAAAATACAAATGAAAAAAATAGCCACAGACAAACACAGACTAAAAAAACTTTAAAAAGAGATTCTCAATCGGAGTTGGGAATGACAGTTCTCACTTTTGTCATTCCCGCGAAAGCGGGAATCTTGGAAATAGAAAACTTTTTAAGGTTGACTATCGATAAGTCAGTGCATAATCAGTGAAAGTCAGTGGCAAAAAGGAGAAAAAATGAAAAAAGGAATTGTATTATTAGTAATGTTATTATTCGCATTCACCTTGAGTGCGCAAACGTCAATTGCAGTAACAGATAACTTTATGGCTGCGAAAGTAAATCCGGCAGCGATGGGAGTTGGAAATAGTGGAGGGACAACCTTCCTTGGAACTTATGATGTAGATGGATTTTATGAAGATGTTTATTCTATTTTCTTTAATTTTGATAATTTTGCATATGTACTCGATCAATATGGCAGGAGCTCTTCGCACAGGTTAGCTATATCGGCTCCGCTGGCAGAATTGGTTCCTAACTTGTATATTGGAACTTCCTGGGATTGGAACAACAAGCATTTTAAATCCGGGAAATTATCTGAATCTATTCTGTTCCGACCTGCAGATTTCTTATCGATTGGAACAGTGATGAACGATGTATTCAATGATGAAAGAAACTACGATTTTGGAATCGGGTTAAGACCTCT
>DAOUTP010000054.1 GCA_030626645.1 Candidatus Cloacimonadota bacterium | reverse complement strand
CCCATCCAGTTATTCGTATTTGCAGGTAGAGTATAATCAAGCTCCCAATTGGCAGCTAAGCGGGTTGCACCGTTTTGAGAAGGTAAATAATGATCACCAGTATCTTGAGGATCAATTTTGTAACCACGGCTGGAAAAGGCATCGTAGGAAGTTGGTGTCCAAGAACTAGACGAAATAAAATATTGAAGTACCGGATTCGTATTAGAAATATGTAACATATCCAAATTAAAAGGCCAGTCAAGAAAGTTCTCGAGAAAATCGGTAGCTTCATCTTCATCATCGTCATCTCTAACAAGCTTGGGGAAAGAGACCCAATTCCAATGGTTGCCTTCGCATTCTTTGATGTCCATTGTGGTCTCATGACATCCCATATCGATACGAACATCTCCACCGGTAGTGTTAGGATCACCGGTATCAATACAAGGACTGCCTTCCAGAAGATTGAATTCATAATTAGTTTCCATACAGAATTGAGGATCATCATCAGTGTTGCCGGTACCGGTGTAACCATCTTCGATACAGGAATATTCAATATCCAAATTATTAGGAGTATTGGTGAAGTTAGTGTCATTATCCCACACTATAGAACTATTTATATCAATATCAGAACCTGTACCCCAAATGAAACCAGCTTCATTTGCAGTAACAGTGCAGTTGTAAAGATAAGTTAAGTTTGTCAAATCTGTCATCCGTATAGCTTCATCATTATCGCTCATTAAACAGCTATACATAGATATATCGTATAAACCATTCAAAAAGATAGCCCTTGTGTTATCATAAAGATCAGTAATATGCATAATTACCCTGGAAGGATAAGGGTATGGATCAGCTATTGTGCAACCAGTAGCATTTCCCCGTATTATGCAATCATCAATATCAATATATTGACTATATGAAATAGAGATACCAATTGATAAATCTTCGATAATGCAATTTTCAATATTAATTTGATCTATACCCGAGATAAGTATACCGGTTTGAGAAGACGTACCTGTAATTACAAAACCATCTAAAATTGAATAATCTGCTGAACCCATATCAACAGCTGGATATGTACTACTAGCATTAATAACGGGATAGGAACTAGAAAATGCTCTTATTTCAAGTTGTTTACTATTTAAATCTACTGGACCATAAGGAGTATCACCAAAGAAGTAATACACTATAAGCACATCACCATTTACGACATTTTGATCATTAATTGCTTCTTGGATAGTTTCAAAATCACCGTTACCATCTTGTCTAACAGTCCAAGTGGTACACATTAAAATAACGGGAATTATTATTAGTAACATTGAAAGTGTAAATTTTTTCATTTTTCCCTCCATAAATTTGTTTGTTTTCATTTCAATTTGTACTTAAAATCTCAGGTTATGCCGTCACTAACAAATTAATAACGAAATTTCACACAAACTTATTCTTACAGATAATAAATAACATATCTACCTCCTTCAAATTAAATTGAAGGAAGAGAGTCCACAAATATTTTGACATCCATTTGATGATAACTATTTATGTCTCTTGGGAAGAGTGCTGTGGAGATTCATTTGCAAGGGTACCAGCTTTGCTGTATCGAAACACTCTCTTCCTTTTTCAATTCTAATACAATTCAGGTATTTTTCTTTTGTTTCATTTAATAATGCTAAGTACAATTCCAGAAAAAAAAAAAAATGAAAACTTTGTCAAATCTTTTGTTGTTTTTTCTATTTCAATTTAATTAAAGATTCTCACTTTTCATCCTTCGTCACGATTTATCGGGAGGAAGGATAGCCTTTAAACTCTATTTATTAAACAAAATCGGGAAGAGTTGTCTGACATGTTTGATCTTTTTTATATTTACTTCTTTACTTGAAGTCTTACTTTTAGCAGAGACAATTATGTTTTCATAACCAAGTTTCTTTGCTTCTTTAATTCTTTTATCGGTTTGCGAAACCGGTCTTATTTCTCCGTTAAGTCCAACCTCACCCAGCAAAAGTGTGTTTGCAGGAAGAGTAAGTTCTTTGAAGCTGGAAAGTATAGCTGCTATTATAGAAAGATCCAATCCAGGATCGGTAACTTTTATGCCACCGGTAAGATTTAGAAACACATCATTATTACGGAGATTTACAGATAAGTTCTTTTCAACAACAGCAAGTAATAATGCCAGTTTACGATGATTAAACCCAAGCGATACTCTTTGAGGAGTTCCATAACTTGCCGGAGAAACAAGAGCCTGTACTTCTACTAGAAAAGCTCTCGATCCTTCCAATAAACATCCTACTGATGAACCAATATTGTTCTCTCTGGTAAGGAACAACTGTGATGGGTCTTTTACTTCCGATAATCCTGTAGAGAGCATTTCAAATATTCCAATTTCATTTGTGGAACCAAAACGATTTTTGGTTGCACGAAGTATTTTAAACTGATTTTGAGTTTCACCTTCAAAATAAAGTACTGTGTCCACCATATGTTCAATAATCTTCGGTCCGGCAACAATGCCGCCTTTCGTTACATGTCCAATTAGGAAGATCGGGATATTTCTCTGCTTGGCAATGCGGGTGAAAAATCCGGTACATTCTCGTAATTGTGAAACACTTCCGGGTGCACTTTCCAATGAATTTAGATACATTGATTGAATAGAATCTATGATCACGATATCCGGCTCTGTATTGAATATTGTTTGAGCTACTTCTTCAAAATCAGTTGCACAATATAGGAATAAATTATCGGAATTGCATTCCAATCGCTGACTGCGAAGCTTGATCTGTTCTTCGCTCTCTTCACCGGAAATATATAAAACACTTTTACCTTGTTGAGCAAGTTGATCTGAAACCTGCAACATTAGAGTTGATTTCCCAATGCCCGGTTCTCCCCCGATAAGCACAACCATTCCAGGAACAATACCACCTCCAAGTGTCCCGTCAAATTCCATGATCCCAGATTTTGTTCTTTGTTGTTCAGTATAATTGATGTCTTTTAGTTTCAGAGGTTTTTTATTTGGTTCATTTTTAAAAATATCACGACCTTTATTTTTTTTGTTCTTTCTTCCGGTTACACTTGTTGTTTCCTTAAGACTATTCCAAGCTCCACAAGCGGGACATTTCCCGCTCCATTTTGCAGTTTCCGATCCGCATTCTGTACAGAAGAACATCATTTTCTCCTTTTAAAAAATTCCCGCGTTTCTATGATATCTTTCCCAATAGCTTCAATAAGCTCAATCTTATTTTTAAATTGCAGTTCATCACGTAGTTTTTTATTAAAACATACTTTAACTTCTTTATGATACAGATCGTCGTCAAAATCTAAAATATGGGTTTCAATCTCTTTTATACGCGTTGTTTTTAGAGTTGGTGAATAACCAACATTAGTTACACCTAAATTTTTTTTACCTTCAACCAGTACTTCACAGATATAAACTCCAATTGCCGGGATCAACTTATTCGCATCAAGCGGCAGAAGGTTTATTGTTGGAAAACCGATCTTTCTTCCAATGCGATGGCCCAACTGAACAGAGCCGTGGATGGAGTAATTCCTACCAAGTAATTCAGATGCATACTGCATATCACCTTCCCTGATATAATCTCTTATCAGGCTGCTGCTGATGATATGATTGTTTATCTTTTCCGGTTCGATCAATTCTATATAATAATTGTAAATTGAGGATCTATCCTTTAAAAATTGATAATTACCTTCACGTGAATTTCCAAAATGAGTATCATAGCCAACTACAAGATCCTGAGCATTTATCTCATCTATGATGATCTTTTTTAGGAAATCTTTCGGTTGCATCTGTGCCATTTCTTCGTCAAAATCCAGATACAGAACACAATCTATTCCACAATCTTTTAAAAGCTTTTCTTTGTTTTCTCGCTCAGTAAGAAGATATGGAAATGTTTTTTTGTGAATGGTTTCCAGAGGATGATGATAATATGTTATCACAACGGATTTTGTCTTCTTCTCTTTAGCTTTCTTTACAACCTGGTTCAGAATTTTGACATGTCCTAGATGAACACCATCAAATGTTCCCATTGTTACAACAGGTTTAATAAAATTGCAATCTTGATCTTTAAAATATTTCATATAAATACTATTTTGGGTTTTAGTGAACCCTCTTTAATATAACCAAATCCAACACATTCATCTGCTTTGTCAAGTACGATAACTTCATCTTCGTTTTTTTGCGAAACCTCAACAATGCTTCCATTTCGGAAGAGTTCCTTTTGTTCAGGTTCAATATAAACTTTTATAAGTGATGAAAATATTTTAGTTAACGGGATGAGATGTTTTTTCCAGTTACTTATATTTAAATCTTCTAATTTAATAGCACTATTTAGATCAATCTCACCAATTTTAGTTCGTCTCAGGTTTATTGTTGTTCCTATTGTTCCAAGTTTCTCAGCAATTGTTTCTGAGAGAACACGAATATAGGTTCCTTTACTAACATGAGCTTTATAAGTGAGCTTGTTGTCTTCAAAATTTTCTATACTAAATCCCAAAATTTTAATAGGACGTGATTGAAGTACTACTTCTTTTTTTTGTCTGGCAAGATCATAAGCTCGCTTTCCATCAACCTTAACGGCTGAGAATTTATGTGGAATCTGAGACGCTATTCTCAAGATTTCAGGTATAATTTTATTTATATCTTCTTTGAAAATCATAGAAGGTTTTTCCTGTTTGATAATCTCACCTGTAATATCACCTGTATCGGTTTGGATTCCAAACTGGCAAGTTGCTAGATATGTTTTATCTTTATTTGTAAGTTTGGAAGCAACTCGGGTAGCCTTTCCAATGCAAATTTGCAAAAGTCCGGTTGCAAATGGATCAAGTGTTCCGGTATGTCCAATCTTCCTGATTCCGGTTATTTTGCGGAGTTTTCTTACTACGTCGAACGAAGTTATGTTCGGTGGTTTATCAATTAATAGTACACCGAAATCTGACATTTATTATAATTGTTCCCGGATGTCTTCCAATAAAGTAATTTTTAATTCTCCCAGACTTCCTTTCATTTCACAACCGGAAGCTTTCTCATGACCACCACCACCATATTTCACAGCTATCTTATTTACATTGATATAATTTGAACGCAAGCTGATACGGAATCTGTTCTTAACAACCTGATTATAGAGAACTGTAACTTTAACATTATGGGTTCCTTTAACCCAACGAGTAAGTTTAGAGTTCCCTTCATGCCCAACTTTGTTTCTCTTTAACATATCAACTGTTGAGTGCATAAACAAAATCTGATCATTATTAAAAGTTTCAATTGTAGAGAGTACTTCACCCACGAAACGTATCTCGTTGGCAGGTTTATTCAGCAGGAATAATTCTGTAATTCTTCCCGGATCGATCTTGTATTTCATAAGTTCGGAACAGATCGAAAATGTCTCTTCATCAACATTCTGGTTTAAGAAATTATCGGTATCATTAAGAATTGTAGTATAGATAGCTTGAGCAATATAATTTGTAGATTTTTCATTAAAATCATCAATTTCTTTTTTAAACATTTTATAAATAATTGCACCTGCCGAAACTGTTGAAATACTAATATATGTATCGGCATCATCAATCAATTCGCTTAGGATATGATGGTCTATTGCAATTATTTTTTTTGCTGTTGGAATAAGTGGTTCACAGATACCAATACGTTCTACTTCATGACAATCAAGAATTATCAGAAGATCATAGATCATGGATTCAGAAAAAGTTTTAGCTCGCTCATATCCATTCAGAAAGTCATATATTTCAGAGGGATCTTCTTCTAAAATTACATCTGATTTAATATTCTGTTGTAATAATATTTCCTGTAGAGCAAGACAAGCCGGGAAGCCGTCACCATCAGGATTTTTATGTGTCAATAATGCGATCTTGGAATAATCTTTAACTGCTTTACTAAGAATCTTCTTGATATCTGATAATTTTTTGATGATCATTCTTCTTCCTTTCTCTCAGCTTCAATTTTTGCGAATATTTTATCCAGATCACGTGCATTTTCTTCCAGTTTATCATACTCAAAACTAATATCAGGAATTTTACGCATGAATTTTGCTTTAGCAATTTCGTTTTTCAGGAATCCGCTGCTTTTGTTTAAAGATCTGAGGACATCTTCTGTTTTAGTTTCATCAAAATGAGAAAAATAAATTCTGAGATATGACAGATCATTTGTAAGTTTGACTCCGGTTACTGTAACCATAGTAAGATTACTATCTTGAAGTTTAAAACTAATAATTGTACTAATAAGTTTAAAAAGTTCGCTCTCTAATCTTTTAATCCTGATCCTCGCCATAATATCCTCTAAAAATTACTTAAGTTTTCGTTCAACTTCCTCAACTATGTAATTTTCCATAACATCGGCAGCTTTAATATCATTAAAATTCTCAATCCCGATTCCACCTTCTGTTCCGACTTTTAGTTCTTTAACTTCTTCAGAATAGTGTTTCAAAGAAGACAATTTCCCTTCATGAATTATAATATCGTTACGATAAATTCTTACGACACCTTCATTTCGGATTACACCCTTTTCAACGGCAACTCCAGCGATTGTTCCTACTCCTTTAATTCTAAAAACTTGTTTCACAACAGCAGTACCAAAATATTTCTCAACAAATTTTGGTTTCAGCATTCCGGTCATTGCACTTTCGATTTCTTCAATCGCTTCATAGATGATCTGGTACAATTTAATTTCTACTTTTTCGTCTTCTGCCAGTTTTTTAGCGGAAGTTCCTGCACGTACATGAAATCCTATGATAATCGCATCGGAAGCTGAAGCCATATTCACATCAGCTTCGTTGATACCACCAACAGCTTTACGAATGATATTAACCACAACTTCATCTGTACTTAGTTTTTGGAATGAGTCACATAATGCCTCCACAGAACCATCTGTATCAGCTTTCACGATAAGTTTGATCTCGCTCATCTTATCTTCTTTGATTCGTTGGAACAAGTTATCAAGGTTTGTTTTAGATTGATATTTCTCACGTTCTCGACGTATATTTCTTCTTTCCACACTGATCTGACGAGCTTTTTTCTCATCATCTACTTTATTAAGAATATCACCGGCTTTAGGTACTTTATTCAAACCATATAATACACCTACATCAGCAGGATTTAGCTCATCAATTTCCTGTCCTCGTTCATCTTCGATCTTTCTGATGTGACCATAGGTAGCTCCACAAACCACACTATCAGATTTAGTGAGTTTTCCCTTCTGCATTAATATAGTTACTATTGTTCCTTTTCGTGCATCTTTTCGTGATTCAATTACAATACCTTCTCCATTGATATTAATAGGAGCAGTAAGTTCCATCATTTCTGTTGTAAGCAAAATAGATTCGAGCAGATCATCTATACCTTCACCTGTTTTTGCAGAACACTCAGCCCACATAACATCACCGCCATATTCTTCTAACATTACATTATGCTTCATGAGATCAGCAATAGTTTTATCCACATTTGCATCTTTAAGATCAATCTTATTTATTGCAACGATAATGGTAACACCTGCAGATTTTGCATGATCTATAGCTTCAATGGTTTGTTTCTTCACACTTTCATTTGCAGCAACAACAATAACAGCTATATCCGTAACATTAGCACCACGAGCACGCATAGCAGCAAAAGCTTCATGTCCAGGTGTATCAAGGAAAGTGATCTTCTGATCATTATAATCAACTTGATAAGCACCAATATGCTGTGTAATCCCACCAGCCTCTCCAGCAATAACATTAGTAGAGCGGATCCTATCAAGAATAGCCGTTTTACCGTGATCAACATGACCCATAATAGTTACTATAGGTGGTCGAGTTGCTGTTTCAACATTCTCGTCTTCAACTTTCTGTTCTTCCAGGATCTCGCTGCCATATTCTTCTTTAAACTCAACATCAAAATCAAATTCATCACATATCATTTCAAGTGATTCCTTATCCAGTCGCTGATTGATTGTAACCATTTGACCCATCATAAAGAATTTAGTAATAATTTCAGAAGCTGACACATTCATCATTTTAGCCAATTCACTAACAGAAGTAAACTCGTTAACAACTATCTTTACATCATGATCAATCTGTACTTTATCTTTTTTGTATTTTTTCTTTTTAGAAGAATCATCAGATAATGTTTGTTTTATGTTCTTAGCAATTTCAGCTTCTTCCAATTCATTCGGCGTAAAACGTTTTTTTCTTTTACCTTTTGATAAGTGTTGAATCTTAGCCTTTAAATGTTTATCTTTCTTATCAAATGATTTTTCGGTAGTGGCTTTTTTATCATGATCCTTAAATTTTCTATTCGTTTCATCTGGAGGTACATCAGGTAATTTCGGTATTTTTGAAGAACCCGTCTGTTTTTTATATACGTTATCTCTATTCTTAGGCTTTCGTGTATCGGTTTTCTTGATACTTTTTTCAACAAAATTTTGAACTTCTTTTCTTTTATCTTTTTCGGTAACCTGAGCTTTCTTTTCTTTTTCGAGTTCTATTTTCTTTCTGTCAGCCAGTACAATTTTTTTATGGAAAGTATTCCTATCATGTTGACGTTTTTTAACTGCTGCAAACTCTTCGTTGAACTTAGCACGAATATTTTTTTCAGTTTCCTCATCAATAGGGCTCATATGGCTTTTAACAATAACACCCATATCATTCAGATGTTTTTTTAGAGCTGCTGTTGATATTTTCAGTTCTTTAGCTAATTGATGTACTCTAATCGGCATGTACCCTCCACTTTAACCATTCAATCGCAAAATTCCTTTGGCGAAATTTGTGTCTTCAATACAAATTATGCCAATATCTCTGATCTTAAATTCTCTTCCAAAAAGAGATTTAGAACCAAATTCTACAATTTTAACATTATTTGCATTTGCCATATTCAGCAATTGATTTTTTGTTCTTTCAGCTATGTCAGATGCATAGATCAATAATTTTGCATTATTAGAAAAACAGGATCTTTCACAGGCATCATAACCTGATTTCAATTTCCCTGCTTTTCTTGCCATGTGCAATAAGTTAATTATTTTATCTCCCATCATCAAACCTGCTTCTCAATATTTTCTTAACCTTTTTTTCTAATTTCTGCAAACAATTATTATCATCACAAACATAATATCCACGTTTTTCAACATCATGATTCAGATCGAACACAATTTCGGATTCTAATAAAACAAATTTCATCAGCTTTTTCTTATCCGTTTTCCTTCTGCATACTACACACGTTCGTTGTGGAATATGCCCAGCATTTGAAGATCTATTCGGCATCGTGTTCCATCAATTTCTCTAATTTAGGAATTTAGAAATATTTGGAAGATTCTTTAATCT
>DAOUTP010000367.1 GCA_030626645.1 Candidatus Cloacimonadota bacterium | reverse complement strand
ATGGTTTTATATATCAATGGTTCAGAAGTAGTCAGGTCTCCTCTTATGCCACAAACTGGAGAGATCACCTATTTGACCGGAACATCAACCTATATACCAACAGCAGATGAAAATAACTTTTGGACATATCCGGTAGATGAATCCTTATTTGTTGATGGTGAAAATACCATAGCTGTTTCTGTACATAATCAAAATACAAGCAGTTCAGACATTTCTTTTGATTGTAGGGTAACTGATTCTATTACTTATAAATTGGATGGACCCTATGTTTTCTATAGAAATGATGAAATTATTGTCAAAACCATTGAAGTGAATGGACCCAATACTTACATTTATACTGATCCTACATCTGTAGAACTTATATGCAGATTTCCAGATGAAGCAGATAGCTTTTACGTAGAACTGAAAGAAGAACTGATAATCGAAGAATCTACTTTCCCCCTACCTCAGAAATTTTTGGCTACATCAGATATTGAAGGCAACCTTGAAGCATTTGTAATGCTTTTGAGTGATGCCGGGGTTATTGATGACAATTTCAATTGGATTTTTGGAGAAGGACATCTGTTTTTTGTAGGTGATCTATTCGATAGAGGAGAAAATGTAACCGAATGCCTTTGGTTGTTATACAAACTTGAGAGTGAAGCAGAAGCTCAAGGTGGAAAAATTCACTTCATAATAGGTAATCATGATATGATGAACCTAATTTACGATTTTCGATATGTTAACTCAAAGTATATTTTAAATGTACAATTGATAGATGAAACTCTTGAATCTATCTATGCTACTGACACTGAACTTGGAAGATGGTTGAGAACTAAGAATATTATCGAAAAAGTTGATCCTCTCATTTTTGTTCATGGTGGTATTAGTCCAGCTGTTGCTGCGCTTAATCTATCTTTTGATACAATGAACTATTGGGGCAGATACAGGATGGATGATGATTGTCCCACCTATGAAGGTCAAACCATAAATGGAGGTAGTGACACCGGCTTATATTGGTACAGAGGTATGGCATACGAGGAGCTTACTCAAGAACAAGTAGATCAAATTCTTGATAATTTTGGAACTGAAAAAATAATCATAGGACATACAGTCTTTGATGAAATTACTTTTCTCTACAATAACAAAGTAGTTGCTATAGACTTAGATCATGAAGACAATTTCCAAGATGGATTTATGGAAGCCTTATACTTTGAAGACGGAGAGTTCTTTAATTTTTACACCAACGGAACTGTTATAACATACACTTATTTAAATGGATTAACAGTCATTTCGGATAATGAAATTCCCGAATATTCGAAATTGGTTTTGAAAAATTATCCTAATCCATTTAATCCAACAACAACAATCAACTTCTCCATACAATCTAATACAAAAGTTAATCTTTCTATCTATAACATTAAAGGACAGAAAATTAAAACACTTGTTGATTGTAATCTTGAGAAAGGTAATCATTCGGTTATCTGGAACGGAAAAGATGATACGGGTAAGTCTTTCAGTTCAGGTGTTTACTTCTACAAATTAAATGTGAATGGTGCATCAAAACAAATCCGTAAATGCATTTTAATGAAGTAATCTATTACCTTTATAAATCAGCTCGGGAGTAATCTCGGGCTGGTTTTGCTTTTTGATAGATGCTGTGGCTAACATCGTGTCAGCGTAGAGCAAGAAGAAAAGCGGGTAGAACGCCGCACACGTCAAACATTAAACAACATTCCGCTTCGCTCCATGTTGTTTAACGCCGGGCGCGACACTGTAAAAGACTCGCAACAGTATCGAAGCGGAACATCGTTTAAAATTACGTCCACGGGGACTCGCAAATAGACAACCCTTGACTTTTTATTTGCTCGT
>DAOUTP010000082.1 GCA_030626645.1 Candidatus Cloacimonadota bacterium | reverse complement strand
GGCATCGTTCCATGTACCAGGGCATAATACTTTTTTTCAAAGCCCTGCCACTCTTCCTGTAGAAACCGTTTGGCTCTCTCATGCTTGGCAAACACAATAACACCGCAAGTATCTCTATCAAGCCGATGACCGATATATACTCGTCGTCTCGATTTCTGATTCCCTTTACGCACGTATTCATTCAAGAGATAATATGCTGTTTTATCTCTCACCTTTTCACTACTCACTGTTAAAAGACCGTTCACCTTATCCACAACGATTATATCACGATCTTCATAGAGAATAGTGAGTCCTTTCGGTTGATATCTTTTGGGTGGTCTTTTAAATTGTTTAATACTTTCCTGCATAATATTTATTCCTTAATTCACATTTATCTTATTGTACAAAAGATATTCCTTAAAAATGTACATAGTGCTACATGAAAAGTGTTACCAGAGGTGTTATGGCAATGATAATGCCTGTAATGAGATGCAATATAAATGCATTTTTACGTACCTCTAATATCTTTTTCGAGTTTGAGTATTCATTCCAGGATTTCACCACAATTTTCCACCCGAGTCCGATTGAAAGTAATGCGATGAGAGCTAAAGGTGTTAACGATGCTGAGAGTACAGCCAGAAGTATTGTCACGAATAATAGAATCGAGAGTGCAAGAACAACATAGCGTCCTGAGAAGCGCCGATCAAAGAGCATAATCATCGTCTTTTGCCCCTTCTTTTCATCATCTTCTCTGCTAATTAGTTTTTCTATCCAGACCCACAAGCCTGTAGCAATTACTAGCGGTATCGAGGCTACATACACTGTTCTTGTAATATCGCCGGTTTGAATTATGTAAGCTCCAAGAACAGGCAGTAAACCAAAGCTATAAGCGATGATGATCTCACCACAGAAGTTAAATTTCGGTACAACATAAAAAACACCAACAAAAATCACTGAGATTCCAAAAACAATGAAAATGTTTTCATAAACAAATTTATTTAGGTGAAGACCGCTGTTTATGTGCAATCCTATAATGCACGCTAAAACGATGCTCATTATCGCATATGTTAAAAGACGGGATTTTGTCCATTTGTTAGTTGCCCGATCTTGAAACCATGCTTGTAAAAATGAAAAACCGGTATGAATCAAAACAGCTGCGAGAAGAAATTCAAATGCACCAAACCATCTGAACGAAAATTCTGGTGGACGAAGCCAGAATGGAAGTGTAGTGCCAACAAGTACTGGAAGCAAAGAAGCAGTCCAGTAACGGAATCCGGCAAAGTGTAGAAATCCAGGATCACTTTTATGATTGTCGCATTTTGCTTTAGTCATGTTTCTTCCTCCCACTATTATTTTTTAATATTTTCTTTTACATTAAAAATTATTTATAAATTCAAGAGTCAAGTGATTTAATCTAGGAAATCACAACCTGATAAATTCCTTGTCATGATTAATAAATTTTAAACTTTTGTTTTAAAATAAAATATATCAGGAGAATAAATCATGGCTCATAATTTTAAAAACAGAAATTTTTTGAAGTTATTAGATTTTACACCGGAAGAGATCAATTTTCTTATCGATCTTTCTTTAGACCTTAAAAAAGCAAAATACGCAGGAACTGAGCAGCTGACTTTAACCGGTAAGAACATTGCACTCATCTTTGAAAAAGCTTCAACCAGAACCAGATGTGCTTTCGAAGTAGCAGCTCTTGATCAGGGTGCTCATGTAACTTATCTGGGACCCAGCGGAAGTCAGATCGGTACCAAAGAAACAATGAAAGACACAGCGCGCGTTTTGGGCAGAATGTATGATGGTATTGAATATCGCGGTTTTGGTCAGGATGTTGTAGAAGTGCTGGGAGAATATGCCGGCGTTCCTGTTTGGAACGGACTCACCACCGAATTCCATCCAACTCAGATCCTCGCTGATTTCCTAACTGCCAAAGAACACCTTAATAAACCTTTTAACAAAATGGTTTTTGCTTACGTTGGAGACGGTAGAAATAATATGGGTAATTCGCTCATGGTCGGAGGTGCTAAATTGGGAATGGATTTCAGAATTGTAGCTCCTCAAGAAGTACAGCCGGATACAAAGCTCATTGATCAGTGTAACGTAATTGCCAAAGAGACAGGAGCAAAGATCACGGTTACAGATAACATCAAAGAAGGTGTTACAAATGCCGATGTGATCTACACGGATGTTTGGGTTTCTATGGGAGAGCCGGCAGAAGTTTGGAAGCAGAGGATCGATCTACTCAGAGATTATCAAGTTAATAAGAAGATGATGGATATGACCGGAAATAAAAATACTATCTTCATGCATTGCCTGCCATCATTTCATAATACCGATACAAAGGTCGGAAAAGATATCTATGAAAAACTTGGACTTCCCGAAATGGAAGTTACCGATGAAGTTTTTGAAAGTGAAGCATCTGTTGTCTTTGACGAAGCGGAAAACAGAATGCACACCATAAAAGCTGTTATGGTTGCGACTTTAGGTAAATAAGTTTGTTATCTCTGCTGAATAAAAAATTCGGTAGGGATCATTTATATGAAGAAAATTCAATTATTCTTATTAATTCTTCTCATTCCTCTTCTTTTAAATTCATACATTTTTGAAGTTGATAAAGTAGAATCACTAATTTTCTTTTCCTCAGCTCTCGCTCTGGATCTGAGCAATAACTATTTTGATAGGCAGCTCATAGAAACACCAACCAATTTTGAGTTAGATACTTTAGATAAAGATGATGTCCCATTCTTTGATAAACTTGGATTCCAACCTTACTCTGCAACTTTAAAAGATTTTAGTGATTATGTGGCATATCTTGCTTTAGGATCTACCCTTTTTTGTTTATACGAAAGTGATAAAAGAATTTTAATGGATAATCTCATTATCTTCGGTGAGATCATGGTAGCACAAAGCGCAATTTGCAAATGGACTAAAACCCTTACCCATCGTTATCGTCCGTTCGTATATGATGAAGATGTGTCTGATGACAAAAAAAAGCAAAGGAACAGTCAGCATTCATTTTATTCTATGCACTCATCAACCGTGTTTGCAGCTGCAACAAGCGGTTATTATTACTACAGCATAAATTATGGTCATAACATTTTTGTTGGTTCACTTTTGTTTGGATCGGCAGGTGCTACTGCAATATTACGAGTTGCCTCGGCGCAACATTTCCCCTCAGATGTAATTGTGGGTGCGATTGTTGGAAGCGGTATAAGTTATATTATTTGTAAGTATCATCAGAATAAGAAACTAAAATTATCTTTTGGTTATGATTCTGTTGATATTAGTTATAGATTTTAAATTAGCAACGAACTAATATTGTTGGCTTTGTGAAACAAAAATAAGATGGCTTTACGAAGTAAAACATCGCCACTTTAAACAACAACTTCTTACTAACAAGAACAAGCTAAGGATGTAATTTAAATCTGTCTTTCTGACGTATCTTTCACGTTGTTCTCAGGAAGAATCTCAGATTTATCGATGATTTAATTTTGTTATTCTCAGTAATTATCATTAATCCTGTCTTCCTGCTTGCAAAGTCGAAGTTTAGCGTAGGCTGGACGATTCTTGCTCATTGCTTTAATTCCCGTCATCCTGACGAATCTTGCACGTTGTTCTCTTGAGGAAGGATTGGCTAAAATCAGTTAAATATTCTCTCTATTACTCTCCATTTCTTTCAGACAGATCACTGATCTGTCACTACAAAACTATTAAAAAACCCACGACTAATCCGGCAGTAGCCGGAGTAAATAGTCATGGGCTAATATTTACAATTTATCTCAATCTTTTTCTAATTTATAATTCCTAACTCCTAACTCCTAATTTCTAACTCCTAACTTCTAACTCTTCCCATTCTCCTGTCTTTCTCTACATATTTTTTCAACTTCACGGAAAGCTACTTTTCCGCTTCCCATTATAGGAATATCTTCAATCACATAGAATTCTTTTGGTACTGCAATAGCCGGTAACTCTTTTGCCATCATTTTTAAAATTTTCTTTCTATCAAATTCACCGGTTGCTACTGCTGCAACAACATCGGCACCTTTTTTAGGATTCGGAACATCTACAACACAGCAGATAACACCTTCCGGCAAAAGTTTAGTAAGAACTTCTTCCACTTTAACCAGAGAGACCATTTCCCCACCAACTTTCACAAATCTCTTCAGTCGTCCACGATGCCACAAGAAACCATCTTCATCAATAACTCCCATATCTCCGGTATCGTACCAGCCACCATGCATATGCATAGAAGTTTCTTCTACGTCACCCAGGTATCCCTTCATAATAAGGTCACCCTTTACAAGTATCTTTCCTTCCTTACCTGCAGGTAATTCTTCATCAGTTTCTCTATCAAGTATTTTTACTTGTACTCCAGGTAATGGTTTTCCAATACTTCCCGGCTTATTAGCCCCAGGAACATTTACGGACACAACCGGACTTGTTTCAGTAGCACCATATCCTTCCAAAATTTCAATTCCATGATCTTTTTGGAAAGAAAGTCGTAATTTTTCTGTAAGTTTATCAGCTCCGGCAATTGCGTATCTTATTGAAGAAAGTTCTCCAGGATTTGATTTGCGTTGATATCCATGGAAGAAGGTTGGAGTTCCAATAAGTACTGTTATTTTGTAATCAATAATAGATTTTACGATCGCCCCGTAATCAAGTGGATTTGCATGAGTTATGATTGATGCACCTAGATAGATTGGAAGCCAGAAAGTTGTAGTTAATCCAAACACATGAAAAAGAGGTAATGTCCCAGCGAAGATATCATTTTCGCTTATATCAATAATATTAGGTATTGTACTTATATTATGGAAAATATTTTTATGGGTAAGCTGAACTGCCTTTGGCTCTTTTTCGCTTCCACTTGTAAAAAGAACTACAGATGTGGAATTTTCATCACCATGACCAACTTTGGATTGCAACATACCTTTTGGCAATTTAGAAGTAAGAGCTGCTTTGAGCTTTTCCGGTGTAGATAAAGAAGCCATAATATCTTCCAGATATACCATTCCTTCAACCGGTTCGCAATTAATTTTTTCTAATAATTTTTGACTTGTAACAATCGTTTTAAAGCTGCATTTTTCCTGAGCATAAATTGAATTTTCTCTGGCTCCGGTCGAGTAATTTATCATCACAGGGATCTTGCCAGCCATAAGGGCACCAAGAGTTGAAAGCAAACATCCGGCAGAAGTGGGTACCATGATTCCCAAATATTTACTTTTATATTTCTTAAACCTTCCGGCCAATATCAAAGCCGCTATCAGCATTCTGTCATAAGAAAGATCCTTACCAGTTGCCTGATCATAGACAGCTATCTTCTTAGCATGTTTCTTTGCAACTTCTACAAATTTCTGCTGTAATTGCATAATAACTCCTTATATTTTTTCTTCCACTCAATTCAACTTGTTTCAAATATCTGCAATCATAAAATGTCAACTGATAAATTTAATAGCGATAACTATTGCTATTTCATACTATCCGGCATCTCCTTAAATAACTTAGGTTTACATGAATCTTATTCATTTAGTAAATGTTCCACTTCATTCGTATTTTAATTAAGTGAATAAAATTGTATTCAGTAATCTGTATTTGACAAATTAACACTTGTTTAAAAGCTGTTTTATTAGTGAGGTTTAGGTTGAGTAAAAATTTAATTTCAATTGAAGAACTGAATAAATCATTCGCAGAGAAATTGATCTGTAAAAACAGCTCATTTGGGATATTCAAAAATGAGAAGATCGGTTTAGTAGGAATAAATGGCTGCGGTAAATCCACATTATTAAGGCTTCTGGTTGGAATTGAACCTGCTGATTCGGGTAATATTACATTCCGCAAAGGTATCCGTGTTGGTTATCTTTCCCAAATCCCTCAACTTGATCCTGATAAGACAATTTATGAAGAGATCTATTTCAGTGATCACCCTCAATTTGATATTTTGCGAAAATATTTTAGGATCCTCAGAGAACTTGAAATTAAGCCATCACAGGCTTTGGAAGAAGAACATCACCAAATCATCAAAGAAATTGAAGCGAAAGATGCCTGGAAGATCGAAGTGAAAGCGAAGAGTATCTTAGATAAATTTGGATTTAGCGATATAAATCAAAAAATATCAACTCTCTCTGGTGGGCAGAAAAGACGAATCGATCTTGCCAGAGTGCTGATGGATGAACCGGATATCTTGCTGCTTGATGAGCCCACCAACCATCTTGATGTTGATACCATTGAATGGTTTCAGGATTATTTATCCAATTATAAAGGTACGATCATTTTCGTTACCCACGATCGTTATTTTCTAGATGCTGTATCCGATAAGATTATAGAAATGGATAATGGACAGATCAACTTTTTTAAAGGAAATTATTCTTACTATTTACGGAAAAAAGAGCAGCAGGATATTGATGTTCAAAGAAAGGAAACACGACGTAAAGCTCAATTGAAAAAGGAACTCAAATGGCTTCAACGTGGTGCTAGAGCAAGAACTTCCAAGCCGAAAGACCATCTTGACAGGGTGAAAGAGCTTATTGATAAATCTTATCTATCCGAAAATAAAGATCTTGATATTTCCTTCAAAACAAAACGTTTTGGAAAAACTATCCTGGAAATTAGAGAGATTTCAAAACAATATGATGATAAGGTTCTCTTCACCAATTTCAATCATAACTTCCAAAAACTGGAGCGGATCGGGATAATTGGACCTAATGGATGTGGGAAAACCACTTTGCTGAAATGTATAATGGAAGAGATCGAACCCGACAAAGGTTCTATTAAAATTGGAGTAAATACTTCTTTCTCATATTTTCAGCAGAATATAGATGAATTTGATAATGATCAAACGGTACTAAGTTACATTCAGGATTTTGCACATAATATCCGTACTGCTGATGGAACGCTTCATTCAGCTTCTGAAATGTTACAGCGTTTCCTCTTTGGCGGCAAAATGCAGCAGAGCAAATTAGAGAATCTTTCCGGCGGCGAGAAGAAGCGGCTTTATCTTTTACGTTCTTTGATGTTTGGAAATAATTTTATCATCCTTGATGAACCCACGAACGACCTTGATATTCGCACTTTGGAAATATTGGAAGATTATCTCGATGCCTTTAAGGGCTGTATAATCGTCGTATCACATGATAGATATTTTCTGGATAGAGTAACTGACTACCTCTTTGTTTTTGATGAAGATCGAATTGTAAAATTTCCAGGTAATTATTCCGATTTTCTGCTTGTAAAAAAATATCGTGATGAAGAGAAAAATATTCAAAAGAAAAAAACAATTAAACCAAGAACAAAAAGAGCATCATTTAAACTAAGTTATAAAGAAAAACGCGAAATTAAATTGATCGAGAATGAAATGAAAAACATGGAAGATCAAATATCCATATTTAATACTAAAATAGAAAAAGAAGCTTCAAGCCTCTCCCCTACGGATTTTAGAGAGATTACAAATAAGCTTGAGGAACTTCTACAAAGACAGGATGAACTTGAATCCCGCTGGCTGGAATTGGATGAGAAGAATTAGCAGCGAATCCGTCTTCAGGTTAATATCTCGTTACGAAGTTCTTCTTCGTAACG
>DAOUTP010000068.1 GCA_030626645.1 Candidatus Cloacimonadota bacterium | reverse complement strand
TTCTGAGGCAATAAACCGAGTTCACCCTTTCGGAATTGATCTTTGTAGCGGCGTGAGAACTAATGATAAACTTGATGAGATCAAATTATCAAAATTATTTAGTAATATAAGAAGAGGTTAAAATATGAAATACATCGGAGGACATGTAAGTGCTGCAGGTGGTGTAGAAAATGCACCCTTAAATGCAAAAGCGATCGGGGCAAAAGCATTTGCACTTTTTACGAAAAACCAGAGACAATGGTTTTCTAAACCGCTCACAGAGGAAAATATTAAACTGTTTAAAGAAAATTGCAAAAAGGAAGGCTTTCTCCCTGAGCACATATTACCGCATGACAGCTATCTCATAAATCTCGGTCATCCTGAAAGTGAAAAACTTATTAAATCACAAAAAGCGTTTTTAGATGAACTTCAGAGATGTGAACAGCTAGGTCTCAAATATTTGAATTTCCACCCAGGAACACACTTAGGACAATACTCAGAGGATGAGTGCTTGAAAACTGTTTCCGAATCTATTAATATAGCACTTTCTGAAACTGATTATGTTACTGCTGTTATCGAAAATACTGCCGGACAGGGTAATAATGTTGGCTACAAATTTGAACACTTATCTCAGATCATTGATAAGGTTCATGATAAATCTAGAATTGGCGTTTGCATTGATACCTGTCATGCTTATACATCGGGATATGATCTGCGAAATGAAGAAGCTTTTCATGCAACTTTCAAACAATTTGAAAAACTTGTAGGATTCCAATATTTAAAAGGAATGCATATTAATGACAGCAAAAAGGAATTGGGAACACGGGTTGACAGACACGAAAGTATTGGAAAGGGTTTCATTGGATTAGATGCGTTTAAGTTCTTGATGAATGATAGCAGATTCGATGATATACCCTTGATATTAGAAACACCGAATTCCGATATATGGGCAGATGAAATAAAATTGCTTTATAGTTTGGAAAAGTAGGGACTAAAAAGTTTCGTCTCTCTGAGAAGTCTACTTGCTGAAACTCTTAACGAAGAGTTGAAAGAAAAATAATCAATGTTTTAGGTTATTCTTCCTATGACTATGAAGAACAACGCCTGCCCCGCTGAATAGCTCGGGGTGAAAGACTCCAGCCTAAGGCTGGTAAACGTCAGAATGACGATATTTCTTGTTTTTAGTCAGTGTAAGTCAGTGGCAATTTATTCAAATATTGCTTCTACGAATTCATTTATATCGAAATCACGAAGATCGTTGTAGGTTTCTCCTACTCCGATAAGTTTAACCGGAATATCGAGCTGATGTTTTATGCCAATTACAATTCCACCTTTGGCAGTTCCATCCAATTTTGTAAGAACCAATCCCGATAGTTCTGTAGCTTTATTGAATAACTCAGCTTGAGTAATGGCATTTTGACCGGTAGTTGCATCCACTACTAGTAATGTCTCATGTGGAGCATCGGGAATTATTTTTTTAATAGTTCGTTTGATCTTGGAAAGTTCGTTCATTAAATTTATTTTTGTATGCTGTCTTCCGGCTGTATCAATAAGTACAACATCATATTTTTTATTAATCGCTTTCATCATTCCATCATAAACAACCGAAGAAGGATCACTCCCTTCCTGCTGTCTCATAATATCAGAACCGGTTCTTTCTGCCCAGATCGCCAATTGATCAATGGCAGCAGCCCGGAATGTGTCTCCTGCAACCATGAGTACACTCTTCCCTTTTTCTGTAAAACGTTTTGCCAATTTTGCGATTGTTGTGGTTTTACCTACTCCATTCACTCCGGTGAAAAGAACAACGAAAGGTTTAGAATTTTTATATTGCAGTTGGTCCGTTTCTCTGCCGTAATCTTTTAGGAGCAATTCGCGGATTATCTCTTCGAGATGTTTTTGGATTTCATCTGCTGCTGTTATCTTCTGAAGTTTGATCTCATCTTTTAAACTATCAATTATATCACCGCTGGTTTGCACTCCGATATCTGCCTGAAGCAGCATCTCTTCCAGGTCATCCATCAAATCATTATCCACTTTGCCGCGCAGATTAACGATCTCTGCCATCTTCCCGAGTAAACCGTTCTTAGTTTTTGCCAGTTTCTCTTTTAAACTTTCCTGCTTTGCATCAATCTTAACGTTTGTGGTTTTTTTCTTAATTACTATTAAAATGATTATTGAACAAAGTACAACAAATAGCGCAACTGCAATATAAATGATCAAATTTGTATCCATTAATTACTCCAGATTAATTGAAACCTTATAACAAAAAAGGCAGGCATAAAATATGCCTGCCAAATCTTTATATTATTAACTATTTTTTTTCTTTTTGTTCTGCTTTTTGAGAATTGAAATATGCAGATATGCGAGCTTTTCTTCTGGAAGCAGTTCTTTTATGAATGACGTGTTTCTTAGCAGCTTTATCCAATTGTGAGTATACTTCAGTTAAGATCTTTTCTTTCTCTTCAATAGAAATATCACTTTTCATTTTCTTGGATAATGTATTAATCGTCATTTTAACATAATGATTACCTACTGAACGTTTCTTCTCTTGTCTAAGTCTTTTTTCGCAAGACACATGATTCGGCATTTATTCCTCCATCTTTATAATTTTCGGAGTCAGAAAAAGTTAGCGGTATTTTCTGTCAAAATATTTATAATAATTTTTTATCCGGTTCCCTCTATTGCATCTGGTCATATTTCATTTTGAAATCTCTAATTCCAATAAAAACTGAATCAATAAGTTTTTCCTGATATGAACTACTTATCAATTTTTTCTCTTCCTCTTTATTAGATAGAAATCCAAATTCAAGCAGTACAGACGGCATAAAAGCACCACGCAACACATAGAAGTTTGCTTGTTTAACTCCCCTATCATACGCCTCGGTAGCGCTCACAAGAGCGGTTTGAAGATTTGCTCCAAGATTATAACTCTCTTCCAAGTGCTCGCTCTGAGCCATATCAGCTAAAATAAAGGCAAGATCATCATATTTTTTTACAGCTTCCTGCCCACCCTCATATTCATACACAACCTGATTTTCCATTGCTTCCACCGCTCTGGCTTCATCTGTTTTGGCTGTTGAAAGATAGTAAACTTCAATGCCATCAATTTCGGATTTGCGGTGAGCATTGCAATGAAGAGAAATAAATAGATCCGCATTGTTTTCATTAGCAAATTTTGTTCGTTGTTGAAGCGATACAAATTCATCTTTATCACGTGAAAGCAGGACTTCCACATCCAACTGCTGTTCTAATTTTTTCTTTAATTTTAAAGCAAGTTCCAACACTATTTCTTTTTCAAAATTTTTCTTGGAAAACCCAACAGCACCCGGGTCTTTCCCGCCATGTCCAGGATCAAGTACGATCCGTTTTATAGAATTATCTATAGGAGCTCTTGCAATTAGTTTATTCTCTTCCCACGATATCATCGTACTAAATATCTGCGGTAAAAGATCTGTCAGGAATATTGCCGGTAAAAAATATTTCCCACCCTGTTGAATAAGTTCATGCGTCATATTAAAGTAATCTGAACCGTGTTGCAGATATGAGGAATCTATTAAAAAGATCAATTGTTCCCCGTAGATATTCACATTCAATCTTTGATCCAGAAGATCATCAGAAATGTTAGCTTTGAAAGTTTTATTCAATTCAAAAACATTAAAATAATCTGTGCTGTCAATCTCAACGGTTTTTATAACTTCCGGTGTTAAAGAGGATTTGTATTCCACCGTTACATCTGCAAATACAAAACTAACAATAACTAATAAAATAAATATAAATAACTTTCTCAACAATCCTCCTGAATTATCCTCTGTGATAAGTTCTACATAATAGTGTGCTTTGTCATCCTGACGAATCTTGCACGTTGTTCCTTGGAAGGATCTCCGCTAATAATGAGATTCTTCGTCGAATGTCTAAGTAAGTTCAACCTCAGAAAGACACCCCTTTTCCAATTTTGCATATCCCTTATCCTCTGGGTGGAATCCTACGGAAATATTTTACGATCCTACCGAACTGTGCCGGATATTTAAAACCCGATTTACATATTCTTAAATATTCAAGATAGCTCAAAATGGAAGCTGTCCAGAACATAACAATTGAAATAATAAATACAGCTTTTACACCAAAATATCTTAAAACAAGATATCCAATAAATGGAACGATCAGCGCTCTTAATCCGGTTAGTGTAACATGAACACTCTGATACATGGAAACATCGTCTTCCCCGGCAAAACAGATAGAGCTCATATTCCAGGAAATCACAATTGCGGACATACCGATTCCAAAAACAAGATAGGCAAAATAGACAACATAATTCTCTATTCCGGAACCTATCAGAAAACTGGAGATCAATAGAATTACCGGATAGCATCCCAAAGTGAAGAAGGCAAGGAACGTGAAGAATGACGGATTTTTATTATCGTGGATCCTACCGGCAATTGGAGCCAGGAACAGAATCCCCAGTTGAGAGATCACTCCCTTTGCCATAAAAGTCTGTGAATAATCCATTTTTAAATATTCTACCAGAAATTTGGGAATAGCCGGAAGTATTATCATGAAACCAATTCCGTAAATGAAGAAGTTCCTTTGAAAGATAGCAAAATCTTTGTTCTTCTTCAAAATATCTACTGTTCTTATAATAGGTGTTACAAATAATTGCTGAAGTTTTAATTTAGCTGCATTGTATTTTTTATTTTCTATTTTTATCATTGCCATTAATAAAGAACTAATACAGCCCATTAATCCGGCAACGGAGAAGATATATCGGAACCAGTCTTCATTTATATCCATCAATTTCCCGGCAGAATAACTAAATGCGATTGCTATTATAGTCACCAGACTTACCGTATATCCAAATAAAACACCTCTGTTTTCCGTAGCAATATTGTTCTGGTATATTGAGTTTTGGGCAGGACTGAGAAGTGAGTTGAATGAAAATACAAAGATCATGATGATCAAATAGGAATAATAGCTATGAGTCCATAACATGAAAAGCAGAACGAGTCTGCCGATGAATGCAGTAAGGACAAAAAATTTGGAAATGCTTTTGGAGTGCTCAAGTGCTTTGCCCCACCAGATAGAGAACAAATTTGATAGCGGCCACAACATCACCAGTATCGTGATCTGCCAGTCCAGAGCAAGCAGCGCTTTTTTGGCAACGATATCCTGTATATTGAACGTGCCGAAAACAAAGCCGTTGAAAAAAGATGCCAGCATCAAAAGCCAAAATGTTCTCTTCTCAATAAGTCCTAATTTCATTTCTAATTCCCAATATAATAATTGTTTGCAAAATCGTGAAGCTAAGATTTTTTGTCTACTTTTATCATTAACCCTTCGGAAGGTTGTAGGACTTCTTGCTTCTCTTGCGTGTCCGGCGTAGATTTATCGAAGTCGGAACCTTCCGAAGGTTATATCTGTTTGTAGCACGTTCACTCAGCCCTAAAGATTGGCTGATAAATACTGAACGTGTGATTTGTTTTAAGAAACAACTCAATTAAATTTCATGTTTTGCTTCGACTCGACGTATCTCTCGAGTCGAAAATTCACTAATACAAGACTGGATGAGCCCGTCACGTTGCTCATAAAATATTGTCATTCTGACGTTTACCAGCCTTAGGCTGGAGTCTTCCACGTTGTTCTCCATAGGAAGAATAGACCTTCATGAGTGTGAATTTTGTTCTCGCCCCAAGCTCCACCTCGGGGCAAGTTCAAAAGAAATCCTTCCGAAGGTTAATGTTCCCTATAGCCAGAGTTATAAAATATCCGTTGCACAGCAGGAGCTATGCAACGAGGGTGAATAGTATTGACTCTAAAAATCAAATCATTTAACTCTCAAATATCAAATTTTTCAGCTTTTGTGGGCTTTAAAAAAAATACTTGCTATTAAAATAAAAGTTTAAAATTTGGTATAAAAATTATTATAATTAGTATTATTTAAAATAAAGGGAGAAAATATGGGTCTCAAAACATTTCCAGGTGGAATTCACCCTCACGATTTTAAAGATTTCTCTAAAGATAAGAAAATAGAAGAAATGCCTTTACCCCAAAAAATTGTAATTCCTCTTTCACAACATATTGGAGCTCCATCAAAGCCAATTGTTAAGGTTGGTGATGAAGTTCTTGCCGGACAAAAAATAGCAGAAGCTGGTGGTTTCATCTCTATCCCAATGCATTCATCGATCTCCGGTAAAGTTACCAAACTTGATAAGTTCAACCATCCTACAGGTATTTTAGTACAGGGTATTGAGATCACTAGCGATGGTGAAGATAAATGGATCGAGTTGGCTGATGATAGTAATTATATGAAGCTTCCTGCAAAAGATATGAAAGATAGAATTGCTGAAGCTGGTATCTGTGGAATGGGTGGCGCCGGCTTTCCTACTCATGTTAAGCTTTCACCTCCGGAAGGAAAAACAATTGATACTATCATCTTAAATGGTGTGGAATGTGAACCTTATCTCACAGCCGATTACCGTATCATGCTGGAACAGGCTGAAGATATTATCTCCGGACTTAAAATACTGATGAAGATAGTTGATGCAAAGAATGGTGTTGTTGGCATTGAAGCAAATAAACCGGATGTGATAAAACTTTTTAAAAATTTATTGAAGAATGATAAGAATATTAAGGTTGTTGGACTTCACCTCAAGTATCCGCAAGGTGCAGAAAAGCAACTTATCTACGCTGCTACAAAACGGAAAGTTCCCACTAAAGGCGGACTTCCCATGGACGTGAATGTAGTTGTTCAAAATGTGGGAACAGCTATTGCCGTTTATGAAGCTGTGCGTTATAAGAAACCCCTGGTAGACAGAGTTATCACAGTAAGTGGCAGAATTGTGAAAGAACCAAAGAATATCAAAGCACGTATTGGTACCTTTTATTCTGATCTTTTGGAATTTTGCGGCGGTACTACAGAAGATATTGGTAAAGTAATTTCCGGTGGTCCCATGATGGGATTCGCAATTCCATCTTTAGAAACACCGATGACCAAAGGAAGCTCCGGTCTGCTTTTATTTGATAAAAAGGAAGCTCACAGGGAAAAAGAAGATGTATGTCTGCGCTGCGGACGCTGTGTAGATATTTGTCCCATGAATCTTGTTCCCAGTCTTATCGCTCATCACGTGCGCAACGACGATTGGGATTCCGCAGAGAAATTTGGCGTGATGGACTGTATGAAATGTGGTAGTTGTGCTTATGTTTGTCCTTCTCATATCAAACTTATCCAATGGATAGATATTGGTAAGATCAAAGTGAGTGAGAATAGACAGAAGTAGGGATTCGGGAATTATTATGAAAAATTATAAAGAATTGATTGTTTGGCAAAAATAAATTAATATCAAAATTAATAATAAAATTGGATTAGGGTAATAATTGGGACACAAATCCCGAATCCCTAATCCCAAATAATGGAGGATTTATGAACGGTGTTTTTGCTGTTTCTGCAGCACCGCATATAAAGCAGAGAATATCAGTAAGCTCTGTTATGTGGCAAGTCGTTTTGGCACTTACACCAGCACTGCTGGTAGGAATATTCTTTTTTGGAATTCAATCTTTACTTCTTACTCTCTACGCAGTTGTTGCTGCAGTAACCACTGAGGCACTGATCCAGAGATTCAGAAAAGTTCCTATAACAATTAGTGATGGTAGTGCAGTGGTAACCGGCATTCTTATTGCCTTTAATATTAATTCTTCTTCACCGTGGTGGTTACCTGTTATTGGAGCGGTTTTTGCAATTGCAGTTGGTAAACAGATATTTGGTGGATTAGGTTTTAATATTTTCAACCCTGCGTTATTAGGACGTGCTTTCATGGTTGCTTCTTGGCCGACTTTAACTACAGCCGGATGGAAAGCAACAACACCAATGAGTAATTTGTTCCAAAGCTCAATAAACGGACTAAGAAATTTACCTTCTAATGTCCCTGATGTAATAACTTCTGCAACTCCGCTGGGAGTTGTAAAAGCTCTACGTGATACTACTCAAATAAGCAGTGATATGGCGAATACTGTTATGGATAATCTTAGCAGTATGGATACACTTCAGGATCTATTCTGGGGAAATATCGGTGGTGTTATTGGTGAAGTTTCTGCTGCTGCACTGCTAATTGGAGCTGCATTTCTTGCCTGTAAACATATCATTGAATGGAGAATCCCTGTAAGTTATATCGGAACCGTATTTGTATTAACCTATATTTTTGGTGGAATTAATGGATTATTTTCCGCTTCTATCTTGTTGCCTATCTTCCATATATTTTCAGGTGGTTTAATTTTAGG
>DAOUTP010000263.1 GCA_030626645.1 Candidatus Cloacimonadota bacterium | reverse complement strand
ACTTTTATTTACTTTTAAAGAACTGTTCTCTATTAAACTTCAGCCATTTTATCAGCTTCAATTTTTAGATTTTTGTAGATTATAAAATTAACCAACAATTACAAAAATACCTTTCTCCGAAAATTTTAAAAGATTACTGATATTTTCAGATATGTTTCTTTAATTCAATTTCGTGTAATGTTTGGCAGCTGCCACGCTCTTTCAATTTTTCTTCTCGCTTGACTGTGGAGCTGTGTGTTGAACTAAGCTGCTATCGCAGCAGAAAAAAGTCGATCATTTAACATCCTTTTTCTATACTTACCACCAAAAAGATGGAGGTAAGTATGGAACAATACGAAAAACAATTTCTTGAGTGCTTGGATTTACGTAGCGTATCACAACGGACAAAACATGATTACTTCAGACGAATTAAACCCCTTGCTCATTATTATTCACAAGATCCGAGCACACTTTCGATTCAACAAATTAAAGATTATTTTTTGTATCTCATTCGAGTCAAGAAACTTAGTGCAAAAAGTCTGAAATTAGCCTATTATAGCATCCGATTTTTCTATATACATGTGGTTGGTATAGATGGTCGTGACTTTAGTTTTTACAAACCAAAAATTGAGCACAAACTTCCCGTCACTCTCAATCGAAGTGAAGTAAAACAAATTCTATCACAGATAAGAGTGGAAGATTACAAGGTGATTCTGAATGTAACATATCAGTGTGGCTTGCGTATCTCAGAAGCAGTCAGTATTCGGATTGCAGATATAGACCGGAAAACACTCACCATGCGAAATGCAAAAGGCAACAAAGATCGAGTCGTTCCTTTACCTGCTCTATTGTATGATCAATTGCGATCTTATTGGAAAACTCATTGTAATAGAACTTTACTGTTTCCAAAACGACTATCAAGAGAGCGTTCTTTTGATCGCAGAACAACAACGCAGCATATTCCCATTCGCACTGTTCAAATCGCTATGAAACGAGCTGTTGAAGCAGCAAAAATAGTGAAAAAAGCAACCTGCCATACACTTCGTCATTCCTATGCTACTCATCTTTTAGAAGCAGGTGTGAATATCTTGAACATCCAACATTTTCTGGGTCATTCGAGTTTACGTTCCACTATGATTTATCTTCATCTAACTACTGTTTCACGAGAAAGAGCGATAACCATTCTTAATGATATTATGAACAATCAATAATGGATATTGCAACGATCTTTCGGAACTATTTTGTTGATTATGTAAAACGCTACGGAGACCGTATTCCATCTTTTCATTTGAAGGCTGTGAATGCGATTATAAAGTGTCGAACCCGGGAAATGGGAGGAGAGGTTTATTATTGTAAATCGTGCCGACAATATCATTATGCATATCATTCCTGCAAGAATCGTCATTGCCCGAAATGTGGTAATAATAAATCGCAGGAATGGGTAGAAAATCAGAAACAAAAGAAGCTTCCAGTAGATTACTTTATGGTGACATTTACGATTCCGCAGGAACTTCGATTTATGTGTCGGTCACATCAGAGGCTGTTCTATTCGATTATGTTTAAAGCGGCATCAGGTGCTTTGAAAACATTGTTGGGCGATCCTGAATACGCCGGCGGGAAAGCTGGATTTATCGGTGTCCTGCATACATGGACAAGGCAATTGATGTATCATCCGCATATTCATTTCATTGTTCCTGCCGGAGCATTTGATGTGGTACGGAATAAATGGAGATTAAAATATCCTGAATTCCTGGTTCCGGTATTTGCTCTTTCCAAACTATACCGCAAAAACTTTCAAAAAGAACTCAAGAAAAGGGATTTTCAAATTTATCAATCAATTCCGGCTAATATTTGGAGAATGAAATTTATCAGTCATTCCAAACTAATGGGAAAAGGTGATAATGCGTTTGAATATTTGGCAAGATACCTGCATCGTGTTGCTATCAGCAATAGCAATATTATTGATTGCAAAGATGGGAATGTAACTTTCAGATACAGGGAATCAGGTTCTAATAAGGTCAAATATCAAACGGTTTCAGCTTTAGAATTTATGCGTCGATTCTTGCAGCATGTTCTACCTGTTGGCTTTCAAAAAATCCGATATTATGGTTTTCTGAATGCTTCGGCTAAATCAGATTGGACAAAGGTCAAAGCGTATTTTAAGTTGAAAGAATTAGTCATCCCTGATCAACCGGAGTCAGAACATGTTTATTATTGTCCGAAGTGTAAGACGAAAATGCTGTATCTCGCGTCTATTTTGCGAAAACCAAGACCGCCACCTCTTCATATATTTGAGAAATATTTTTGGTTGGTCTCTTCCCGATAATTTTGGGCAAAATTATCGGACGGTACTGCATTGTCTGAAATGGAAAATATTACAGATAATGGGCACAATTACATCCATTTTGAACAAAGAAGAAAAGGAAGAATAAAAATGACGATAAAACGGCAAAGAAAGATGAAAGATTAGATTGAAAATAGAATATAAAATGCTGAGAATTTGTCAGTATACAAGTATAATTCTGTTGCCGACATTAAAGCAAATTCCATATATCTCTAACTAACACCTCACCACTAATATACGAGCTTAGTTAACAAGATTTCCAGGCAGGCTGCGCTGCAGGGAAATCCTTATTTGTTATAGGCTTTACTTCAATAAAATACATTTTCTCAAGGTTGACTCATTATTGGATAATAATTTTATTAATTTTATTGCACTAATTAATTGTTATTTTTTATTTGTACCATTCCTTATTACAGTTTATCTTCCTTTGCTATACATTCCATTT
>DAOUTP010000350.1 GCA_030626645.1 Candidatus Cloacimonadota bacterium | reverse complement strand
GACAGATTATCAAAGATCTCTTCTTCTTTGTAAAATCCCATTTGAGACATAATATACCATGTATTACAGTGACTTATATTTCGGAAAGTTCCACGATACATTGTCTTCACATCTTTCAGATCATAAAGATTAATATAATCAAGAGAATTGCGATTTGGATATGCTTCAAGTGTTCCTGCACCTTCCACATCTACAAACCAATAATTATTAAAGAGGTCTTTCCCTTCAATTTCAATGATCTTGCCGTCTTTCATATATTTTGCACCATTTCCGGCTGCTTTGAGAACACCTTTTGGAGCCCATGAGAATTTGTAACCGAGTGGATTTGTATTTGCTTCCGGTGCAGGCAGCCCACCACAGTAACTCATGAAGCTTATAATTTTACCACCTTCATTTTCTACATGATGAAAAATCTTCATTGCGCTCATATGATCGATTCCGGGATCTACTCCGATCTCATTGAGGATTATAATTCCTGCATCTTTAGCTTGTTGATCTAATTCTCGCATCGCAGGACTGATGTATGATGTTGTTACCATATTAGTTTTAAACTCAATACATTTTTTAGCAACTTCAACGTGCATGGTTGCCGGAAGCAAGCTCACAACCAGGTCGCTATTCTTAACGAATTCTTCCATTACTGCTTCATCATCACTAAGACATTGTTTCGCAATAGCTTTTGGATGCGGTTCTGCCAGCTTTTCAGCTTTACTTAATGTCCTGCTTGCTATCGTAATTTCATAACCTTTTTCTGCTAAATAATCCACCATTGGTTTTACTACAAGTCCTGCTCCGAAGATTGTTACTTTTTTGTTCATTATTTTTCTCCATTTTTTATTATTTTTGAAGGCAAAAATGGAAATTTAAAAAAACGTGTCAACTTATTATAAAAGTGATAAGATATTTCAAATATTTGATTAAATAAAAAATAAATTAAATGTTAATAAAATTTAGCAACTCTAACAATATTAAAAGAAAAAGGCGGGATTGCTCCCACCCAACGATTTATTACTTTTCTTCCTTCTTATATAAAATAAAAGAATAAAGAACCGGGTATAAAACTAATGACATAAAAAGAACAAACATAACTGTGAGAGCTGTTGCATTATTTCCCAATATTGCAGGAATAAAGATCATTAATAATCCACTAATCACAAAACAAATCCCACCAATTTTATGTGTTTTACGCCAGACATATTCTGAGGAAAGAGTCCATGGAGTACGAATACCAATATAGAAGCTGGATGGCATTTTTGGAAGAACGTTTCCGAGTAGAATAAACATTAAACCAAGAGCGTAGTAAAGAAAAGACCCTGTATTTGAAACCAGTTCGGCACCAAGAAGTAAAGTGTAGATATGAATTATTGCAAAAAAGAAAATTACAATATTTGTGATAATTGGAACCATGCGGGAAAATCTTTCCGATGTTTCTCGATAACGAACTGAGATGATCGGTAGAATCAGCATGAAAATAAATAGGAAGGCATTAATTCCCGGAAATAATAGGATAGCTGTCCATTTGCCTGTGTAACCGTCAATTTCTCCACGAATGTTCCAATGACTCGGGATTCTTGCATCACTGGCGATAAATGAGCTGAGATAAAGTGCCAATGTTAGCTGTACGATTATTATGATAATACTTAACCAAAATTTCTTATTCATTTTGTACCCTCCTTTTTTCTTAAAAAATATTTATTTAAAATCTATCAACAAACTATCTGTGACGCTGAGTAGGAGTGAAGCGACGTATCGAAGTGTATAGCATTATCATATCTCGCTATCCTTCGATAATCTGCTAACGCAGCACTCAGGATGACAATATTACATAATTAAATTAACTTTTCCCAAAAATATTTATCATGTAAGAAAGAAAATCTTCCAGTACACTTGTATTTAAAAAATATGTTATGAACTGCCCGCTCTTTTCAGATTGGATTAGGTCAGCATTTTTTAATGTTTTCAGGTGTTCGCTGATGGTAGGCTTGGAAACATTGAATTG
>DAOUTP010000093.1 GCA_030626645.1 Candidatus Cloacimonadota bacterium | reverse complement strand
CAACTATCTATCCGGATGGTGAAAAATCCGAAGATGGTTATATTAAATATCATGGAAAGTTTTCATTAACTAAGCGGTTTACAATTTCAGATAATTATAAAGGGAATTCGGTTATAAAAATTTATGCTGGATATCAATTATGTGATGAAGGTGGAACCTGTTTCATGCCCGAAGAAATTGAATTCAATTTATCACTATCAGCAGATGCAGAAATTCAAGAAAAAGACAAAACTGATAAAATAATTAAAGAGATTGAATATACAGAGAATATTGAGGAACTTAAAATATTATTAGAAGATTTTGAAATTACTGGAAAAGAGGCGGGATATCAAAACAGTAAAGATTTCGTTACATTCCTGGAAAAAGCAAAAGAACCTGGTTCATTAAGTACGAATAAATTTGCAAATATGAGTATCTGGCTAATTATCATCTTGATCTTGCTGGGTGGAATTGCCTTAAATCTTACTCCCTGTGTTCTCCCGATGATGCCTATAACTATTGCTGTATTAGGAGCAGGCGCACAATCGGAATCAAAAGCAAGAGGATTCCTGATCGGTGGAGTTTATGGTTTGGGAATGGCATTGGCTTATGGCTTACTCGGAGTAATTGTTATTCTTACAGGTTCTCAATTCGGCACCATAAATTCATCACCCTGGTTTAATATTGCTATAGCAGCTCTTTTTATTGTTTTAGCTTTGGCAATGTTCGATATCATTCCAATTGATTTCTCCAAATTTCAAAGCAATAAGGTCGGAGGTAAAAGCAAGGGAAAATTTGTAACAGTATTTATTCTGGGAATCATTGCTGCCGTTTTGGCTGGAGCGTGTGTAGCTCCTGTTTTGATCTCAGTAATAATCTATTCAACTTCGCTGTACACCGCTGGAAATCCTGCTGGGTTACTATTACCATTTTTATTAGGTGTTGGAATGGCAATTCCCTGGCCTTTTGCCGGAGCTGGACTTTCCTTCCTTCCTAAACCAGGCAACTGGATGAAATGGGTAAAGATCATATTCGGGATTATTATCCTGATAATTGCGATATTCTATATTTTCACAGGAATCAAAATTTTCAAGAGTAACAGAACTGTAGAATATGTTGTGGAATCGCATGAAACTTCTGAACTCCCATGGAAGCACTCTATAATTGAAGGTTTAAAATTAGCAAAAGAAGAGGATACACCGGTTTTCATAGATTTTTGGGCAACATGGTGCAAAAACTGTTTAGCTATGGATGCAACTACTTTCAAAGATGAAAAAGTGATAGAGGAATTCGAAAATTATATTTTGGTCAAATACAAAGCTGAAAACCTCAAAGCATCTCCCACA
The DNA here is from genome assembly GCA_030626645.1 of Candidatus Cloacimonadota bacterium. Classification (GTDB taxonomy): domain Bacteria; phylum Cloacimonadota; class Cloacimonadia; order Cloacimonadales; family TCS61; genus Tenebribacter. Next base: position 5,682 of record DAOUTP010000093.1, on the reverse strand, counting down.
AAAGAGATATTAAATCACTTTGAAATAATCGGTTTACCAACTTATATTACTTTGGTTCCAAAAAATTAGAAGGTAATAAATGAAGAAATTTCTGATATTAATTAGCTTGGTCTTGATACTTTTCGCCTGCGACAGATTTGAACACAAATTTGAGCCGGAAATAATCAGTGAAAATTATATAATTGATTTTTTCAATACTTTTGCAGATTCAATTGCATCATTTCCTGAAAGCATTTCAGGCATTATATCTTTCTATAATGATGGCTATAATAATAATGGCATGACAAAAACTGATGTTGAAAACTTCTATACTGCATTTACATTTGTCAATACTCCAATCTTTCTAGAAGCAACTCTGATCGATACAACTGATGATAATATCGAATGGCGATTATTAGCTACCGAACTTTCCGGTGCAACCTTTATGGATACAATTTTTACAGATGTTATATTGCCAACTGAAGATTCTTTCCAATTCTACGGCAACCAAGCGGATATGAGAAATGTCATGGTTGAACTATTCACCGGACAATGGTGTCCGAACTGCCCAAATGTTGAAGAAGCATTGCATAACCTCAGAATGCAATACGGTAGTAGATTCTCATATGTGGAATATCATTTTATCGATGCTCTTGAAGGTGACTTTGTTGCTGATTTGTTCAATTACTATCCGAACACCGGTACATTACCCCTTGGCATTGTGAACGGGAATGCTCATATTGTTTATTCTGCGTCAAGTGTTGAAGAAGTTCAAACTGAAATCGAAACAGCAATCATACCACTTTTGCAGGAACCTCTCTTAATATTATTGAATGATTTGCAAACAAATCTTACAGATGTTTCACTTAGTGGTTCTGTTCAAGTCGAGATTGATCCTTCTATTGTAAGAGACAACCTTAATCTGGTTGCAGTATTGATGGATGATTTTAATGATGAATATTTGAATAATCATGGTGAACCTCATTTTAATATTGCCTTAAAACGAATAACCGTAGATATTTCAACAATAAACCGGAGTGATACTGTAGAGTTTGAGATCACTGAATTGAATGTTCTACCGCAATGGTATATGGACAATGCAACAGGTTTGCCTGAAGATCTTACATTGGTGATCTGGGTTCAAACTATTGATGAACAATATAATCAAAATACTTGTGCAGTATACAATGTAATTGAAGTTTCTCTATAAATAATTAAGGAGTGTAATATAATGAAAAATATTTTTATAACATTAATGATCATGATTCTAACAGTGCAATTAGTTGCTGCTGAAAAAGCTGGTGAATTTAAATTAGAAAATATTAACGGTAAACAAGTTAAACTATCCGATTTTCAAAAAGAAGGTTTAGTGATTTTAGATTTCTGGGCTACATGGTGTGTTCCTTGTAAAAATGGACTTCCTAAAATAAATGAGTTACATGAAAAATATGATAGTGTTAATGTACTGGCAATCAACGTAGATAAACCACGGAAAAAAGCTGCTGCCATTTCTACTGTCAAATCGAATCGTTTTACATTCCACACACTATTCGATTCCAAAAAAGTTGTTCAAAAGCAATTTAACATAACAAACATACCTCGCACTTTGATAATTGATCAAGATGGAACAATAATTTATGATCATACCGGTTATCAGCGAGGTGATGAAAAGCATTATGAAGAAGTGATCGTTAAATGGCTGGAAGAACAGGAAACCGAAGAACCCGAAGAAGATACACCAGAGCCGGAAGCTGAACAACCTGATGTACTAAAAGACTAATGGTGAGAAAATGAAAAAAACTTTCTTATTGATTATTTTGTTAAGCCTGTCGGCAAATCTGCTCTATTCAGAATTGAGCTTTTCTGGATTAAACGAGTTTAAATATATTTATTCCAATAAAGACAATGAAGGTAAAAGCTATTTTTCAGATGAATTCCAAATACAGACACAATTCAGAAGCTTCAGAACTGGTATAAAATTTGATCTATACAAACCACGATTCGATAAGTTCGCTTTAACTTCAACAGAAGAAGATGAGAATTATATTGATGAGTATTATCTTCAATATGAATCAGATCATTGGTTTGTTCAAGCTGGAACATATGAAGCTGTGATCGGTTCAGGAATGGTTCTACACAATTTCTATGATGATGATTTTGAATCGGATTCAAGGCTGATCGGTGGTTATGTAAACCCGGTTTATGATAGATGGCAAGTACAATTGTTTGCTGGCTTAATGGAAAGTGATATAAGCATTCATCCGGATTTAGAAGATGAATATGATCAATTAGGTGCTTTTGATGTTGATTTCAACATAATAGATAATTTAACTATTGGTGGCAGCTATGTATTGCACAAAGAAAACGAAGTTATTAATTCTGATGAAATTAAATTTAATAACAGAACTGTTTATGCAGGGAAACTAAACTTCTCTTCTTCCCTATTTGATCTACACACTGAATATGCAACCAGCAAAGATGATGAAGATGTAACAGGATCTGCAATCTATTCCAACATTACATCTTATATAGGTAAATTCACACTAATTGGTGCTTATAAAAATTATGAAAATTTTGATGTAAGGATTTCCGATCTTCCAATGGTAAATCATGCTGGACAAATATTGGAACATAGTTGGGATCCCGGGAAAGATGAAGAAGGGCTAATGGGAGAGATACGCTTTCTTCCTAATTATGAAAATGAATTCGTGCTAAATTATGCCGAAGGATGGAACAGTAATTTCATGGTAAGACTATCTAATTTCTATTCCGAATTCAAACATGATTTTGAAGTCTGGTCATTCAAAGCTGAATTTGAATCATTGGAACAACTTAATAAAGAAGATGCGAACAGATGGTATAAAGAGATCACTCCTGCTCTTACTTTTGATTTTTTAGTGAAGGATAATCCGGTTCTAATTAAGGCTGAATATCAATATAAGGAAGAAGATAAGATAACGGGCAATCATTCGCATTTTGAACCACGTTTACAAACAGATATAGCAATTGGAAGCTATTCTTTATCTGTCACAGTTGAAAACCAGATCGGTGACTCTGACTCCCCGGAAGATGGAGATGATGGTGAATACTGGATCGGTGGAGAACTTGCAACAACAATATTCAACAATACTGATGTACGATTATTTTATGGTAAAGAAAAAGGCGGTATTGTTTGCAGTAATGGAGTATGTAAAAATCAGGCGGAGTTTGATGGAGTCCGGCTTACCGTAACAACAACGTTTTAAAATCCAACCTCCGCAATGGTTAATTAACCTTGCGGATGGTTGAAAATATAGAAGTGGAAATTTGCATTGTCTTTCTGACGTTTCTTGCACGTAGTTCTTAGGAAGAATCTTGCTTTCCAGTATAGAAGTAAAGCTGCAAGAAATTCATGAGATCCTTCGTAAGTAAGGCTAAAAGATTCCTCAGGAAGACATGATTAGTAATAAAAATAAAAATTATTAAGGAGATAAAAAATGAAAAAGTTAATTTTATTATTATTTTTAGTGATGAGTTTAAGCATCGTATTTGCTGAATTAGAGATCAATATTCCATTTGAAAATCCTGTATTAGGGCCACCTTATGAGGGCACTCCTTATACATTTACATCAGAACAATTCGAAGTAACCAATTTAGGTGTTACAGAGATGTTCAATTTAACAGTTGAACCTGTTGATCTGCCTGACGGGTGGAGTCTTATGTGGTGCCATGAATTAGAAGGTGATGCGAATTGTCATTTACTACCAAACTGGGATTTTGAGTTTCCAAATGGTAGTTTACTTAATCTTGATTTTATCTTCACTAATGTAAGTAGTTTGGATGATTGTACAATAACATATACTTTAACTTCAGCATTATTAACCGAGCCGGTAGTGATAGAATTTACTTTTTATCCGGAGAACTTTGTTAACGGAAGTGATGATCTGACAATAGATCCAATAAATATTGGATTGTCTAACTATCCAAATCCATTTAATCCAAGCACAACAATTTCATATGAACTTACGCAGCAGGAATTGATTAATGCCAACATAACAATTTATAATACAAAAGGACAAATTATTAGAAACTATAACCATCTTAATTCAAATGGCAGTATTATATGGGATGGTAGAGATAATAATGGTAATATCGTTAATTCAGGTGTCTATTTCTATAAATTAGATTGCATAAAAACTTCGAAAATAAAAAAAATGATTTTAATCAAATAAAAAAATGGAGATCGTTTTCGGATACCCGAAAGCCGACTCTTAAAAGGAGAGAAAAATGAAAAAGAAATTATTATTAATCAGTTTGCTTCTTCTCATGGCATTATCAGCATTTGCTGTTCAAAGATATGTCGTTGGTGAAATTTTCACCCAAACATGGTGAGGGTACTGTCCTGTAGCGCGGGCCGCGCTAGCAACTATGTGGGAAGATCCCGCATCTTATCCTTATCTTATCCCATTAATCTGGCAGGGTGACGGACCAAATTCAAGCCCTGGATACCCTGGTGCCAGATCTACATTGTATGGCGTTAGTAGTATTCCCAATTGCTTTTGGGGTGGAAGTCAAAACTCTTTAGGTGGTGGTACAGGTACTCTCCCTGCTTACATCAACTTGTATAACAGCATTTCTGCACAAGACAGTCCTGCAGAAATGACCCTTGAATTGAACACGAACTCTCAAGGACAACTTGCATTTCTTTTAGATGTTACTTTGATGAGTGATATCACAACAACAAATAATCAGATAGTATATGTTCTAACACACGATTGGGAACCAGGGCAATTACCTGATTATTTTGCATCAGTAATTTTGTATGAACAAGAAAATTTCGCTCTAACTACAGCTGGGCAAACCGAGAGTTACGAATATGCTTTCGATATGGCCCCCAACTGGGACCTTACAAAAATGAAGGCTGTTGCCATGATCCAGACATTCGATGGAAATCACCAGATCCATCAGGCTACTATTACTGATTTCACAGGTCTGCTTCCAATGTTCACTACCAATATTACTGAAGGTCCTGCTTATCTTGGCGTTCAGTTCACCAACAATTCATTCCCTCTAACCGGAATCGATAGCTGGGAATGGGACTTTGATGGTGATGGAACTTTTGACAGCACTGAAGAGAATCCTTTCCATCTTTATACGGAACCTGGAATTTATGATGTTACTCTTAAGATCGAAGTTGATGGGGAATTCGCTGAAATCACAGTTGAAGATTATATCACAGTTACTGATGGCTCTTTAGTTAGTGGAAATCTTTCTGGTGTATGGGTAACCGATTTTAGTCCATATATGATTTCCGAAGATATCGTTATTGCTGAAGGTGATGAATTAATTATTACACCGGGAGTTGAAATTATTTTTGATGAAGCGGTGCAATTCACAGTAAACGGACACTTAGAGGCTGATGCTTCATCCTCACCAGGAGAACCAATTATTTTGACATCAGAATCTTCATGGAATGGTATAAGATTCTATGTTACTCAGGAAGATAATCTTCTTGCCAACTGTGAGATCTCCAAGGCAAGTGTTTCTGCTATCAAAGTAGAGGGAGATTCAAAAGTTGATGTAATCGGATGTAAGATATTCGATAATACAAGTACTACGCTTGGAGCGGCATTTGAAATTGTTGGATCCGATGATGTCCTGATCTCACAAAATCTAATTGCTAATAATTTCAGTACAAATTCTGTAGGTGGCATAAAATGCAAT
>DAOUTP010000102.1 GCA_030626645.1 Candidatus Cloacimonadota bacterium | reverse complement strand
GGAACTTGTTTTCGGTAAATTTGGACTTGGATTAGATGTAGATCTGATGATCGATAGTAACGGTAATGTGCGAAAGGAAGACTGGGATGACTTTGAAGATTATGTAAATAAAATATACTATCTTCGTTATGGAGAGCGTGGTGATGCTTTTTATGGAAGACTCGGTGGATTTAAATCTTATACTTTGGGTCATGGGCTTATCATGAAAGATTATTCTAATATGTTACGCTATCCTGAATATAAACAGATCGGTATTCAACTTGGTGGAAAGCTTCCCGTAGCTGGCATGACAGCAGAACTATTTACTGCAAACGCTGTAAAAAATGAAATTCTGGGTGGAAGATTGACCATCCAACCCTTAAGTAATACAAGCATTCCATTATTTAGTAAGCTAGTTTTTGGTGGAACAATTGCGCATGACCGTAATCAGATTAAAGGATTACTAGATTCTGACGATGATGATTATCCAGACCATTTTGATGATTTCCCATACGATGAAGATTGGCATAATGAAGTTGATTACGATATTAATGACTACCGGAATATATATTTTGAATTATTTCCAAGTAATACAGAGGAACAATTCCTAGACTGGTTTTTGAATTCACCTTCGTTAAATAATCTTCGCAATCCATCTTTCTCTGATTTTGAAGAAGATGATATAACCGTTTTTGGTGTAGATTATGAACTTCCATTTGTACAGAATCCTTTATTTACTTTAAGTCATTATGGTGAAGCTGCTCAGATAGACGGACATGGTATGGGTTTCATCTTTCCCGGATTCTATTCAAAATTTCTTATATTCCATATGAATCTGGAATATAGAATATACCAGGATGATTTTATGCCAGCCTTCTTTGACCAGCTTTATGATGAACAGAGAGCATTTGTTTACACAGATATTGATAGTGTTCTAACCAAAGAAAGTCTTTTGGAAGACATGACCAAATCTCATGGCTGGTATGGAGCTCTTACTACCAATATTCTAAATTTCCTTTTTGTTACTGTAGCCTATGAAGATATGTATGATGACAATGATGAAAACTCACGTTCACTGTGGGGTAAAGCTAATTTTGATACAAATTTTATCCCTAAACTCTCCAAAGCTGAGATCGGATACACTCAAACCGGATTTGATAAACTGAGTGAATTTAAGACACCGAACGCAGTTATAAATGGTTCACTTGGATATTCTTTAGGTGGTAGTACTCAGCTGGTAGGGAGCTATCAGGAACGGTATGTTGATCTTAATAATGATGGAAAGATCAAAGGTAAAGACGAAACTATCACTTCAATGAGTATGGGTGTGGAATTTAGTTTTTAATAGAATTTAACTACCTTGCGCAGGTTTAAAACCTCCGCAAGGTTAATGGTTAATAATAAGGGAAAAATTGTATTTACAAAGAAAATATTATCATGTTTATAATCGGGGATGTAACAGGTTACCGATTTTCTTCAATGATGAGAACTATAGATTTCTAATCCAAAAATTCATTAACACAATTGGAAAATATAACATTGAAATTTCTGCATATTGCCTAATGCCAAATCATTATCATTTGTTAGTCAGACAAAATTCCGAAATCCCTATTTCAAAATGGCTAAAAACAGTTTTTAACGGATATACCCAAGCAATAAACAAACAAGAAAACAGAAAAGGCACAATTTTTGAAGGCAGAGCAAAGAATAAAGAAATCATGAATGAAAGACATTTAATACATTTAATCCGATATTTCCATTTCAATCCTGTACAATCAGGAATTGTAACTAAAGCAGAAGCATGGGAATTTTCAGATTATTCTGATTGGATAGGGATCAGAAAGAATAAATTGTTCAATAACCATTTATTGATGCAATATTTTGACAATCACGAAAGTTATAAAAAATTCTTTAATGATTATAAAGATTCACAGAAAATTGCTAACGAATTCAAGGATATCTTTTTTGATGCAGATAGTTAATAATTCAACTTTGCGGAGGTCAGAAACCTGTGCAAAGTCTTTTGGTTTCATAGATGTACACTGTCATTTAAGTGATGAGAGAATTTTAACAAATCTTGATGAAGAAATATCTTCTGCTCAAGAAGCTAGAATCACATGTCTTATCTCTTCATCATTATGTAAAGATGAATATGAATTGATCAATCTTCCGAAATTTCAGAAAGTAAATGAATCAGGGAATAAGATTAAAGTAAAATGGAGTGCTGGAATTCACCCATATTACGATAAAAGTTCGGAAGATGATTTTGAACTATTGATAAAACACTGTGATTCAAAAGATATTATTGCAATAGGTGAGATTGGGCTCGATAACCGAAATGACAATTTCAATTGGCAGAAGAAAATATTGTTGATGCAACTTGATCTGGCTAAAAATTATGACCTGCCTGTAGTTTTTCATACTGTAAAACAATATTACGAACTGGATAAGATATTGAAAAATAGTTTCCCGAAAGTACGGGGATTTCTACACGCATTTAATGCTTCGAAAGAGATCTTTGAAATATTTAAAAAATATGATCTTGGGTTTTCCTTAAACGCAAAACCACCCAAAGATGAAGTATTAAAAGCAATAATAAAACACGGATTCTATTTCTTCGAGACTGATGCTCCCTATATGAAGCCACGAGAATTAAATGAGGATTTCAATCATTTGAAGAATCTTGTCTGGGCTGTAAAACAGGTTTCGCAAAAAACTCAAATTAGTGTAGAAATACTGAAAGAGAGACAGTTTAAGAATTTTTGTGAAATGTTCGGGGATATTTTATGAGACAGTTTTCCAGAACTGAATTATTATTCGGAAAAGAAGCGATAGAGATATTTCAAAAGACAAGAGTAGCTGTAATGGGCTTGGGAGGTGTTGGCAGTTATGCTGCAGAAGCGCTTGCACGAAGCGGTATTGGTTCATTTCTACTGGTAGATTTTGATACAATAAGTATTTCTAATTTGAACCGGCAATTACCCGCTCTACACAGCACAATCGGGAAAATGAAAACTGAAGCTATGCGTGATCGGATAATGGATATTAATCCCAAAGCCAAAGTTGATATCTATTCCGATTTCTGTGCTCATGAATCACGTGACTTTTTGCTGGAAAATATTGATTTTGTTGTTGATGCAATTGATAGCTTGGGACCCAAAACAGGACTTCTGGAATCATGCATTCGCAAAAAAATCCCGGTAATTTCGTCAATGGGAGCAGCCAGCCGTTTTGATCCTTCCAAGATCGAGCTTGTAGATATTTCCAAAAGCAAGGTTTGCCCTTTAGCCAAGAAAGTTCGCAAATATTTGCATCGACGGGGAATTGAAAGTGGAATTCCAGTTATATATTCTTATGAAAAACCGATCCCTCAATTTGATCACGAAGCTGGAGCAGAAGCAGAATGGGTTTCAGGTCGCGGTAGGAAAAGAGGGACACTTGGCTCTGTTGTATATTTGCCGGCAATAATGGGTATGTGGGCTGCCAGTTATGTGCTCAGGAAATTGGCAGGGCATTTATAAGCTGAAAATTAAATTAGTAGATTACTACTCTATCATAGTCTCTTCCTGATTATACTTCTCAGGTTTATTTTCTAAAACCATTTATTTACACTTTCTTTATTTTTTAAATTCAATCTGTGTTGTTATTTCAGGAATATTTCTAATTTCAATTTCTTTTTTAATTTCTTTTGATTTTTCATTTAAGTCTTTTATTAAAATTTTCTTATTTCTTTTTTCCATTGGAGGATTTAGTTTCTCCGCATTTTCAAATTCTATTACAGTATTTAGTATTTCCTTTGGAAGTTGTGTTCTGGCTTTTTGTAATGTATCCAGAAATTCTGTGGCAAAAAATTGATCAATTTGGATTCGTCTTTTTGTAGTATGAGCAAATTTTCCAATTACTCTACAAACATTATCTCTTTCTTCAGGGCTTAATTTATCTGCGAATTCATAATCCTCAATTTTCTTTAAGCTCAAGATGATTGGTTCAAGGGCATCTTTGGTTATCACATAAACATTGTAGTCGCCAATGTTGTAGGTAAATTGATTTATCACATGTAGAGTATTTGAAGGGACTACTAAAAATAGCTCATTTTTAACATCATCATGTTTAGCATATTTTTTCAAATTTTCCGTTTGTAATTTTATGTATTTTGGAAAATTACTCAAATCATCGTTTGCTGGACTTTTCGCATCAAAAACGATAAGTTGATCCAATATTTCGATAGAATTATCCGGTTTATTGCGCGGATGTGGAAATTCTTCTTGGCTAATGTATTTGATAACGTTATTTTGACAAATTTTCTGCAAATGATTTTCCACATCTTTTTCGTGTTCATGCCATTTTAACTTCATTGCCTCAAATCGTTTTTCAGTTTCCCTAACTCTTTCATCGTTGAGCCTTTCTTTTTCTTTTGTTAAACTTTCTTGCAGTGTATTTGTTGATTCAATTGATTTCCTTAAAGTTTCATTTCGGTTGTTTTCTTCTTTTTTTAAGGAAATATTTTCATTTCTCAACTGATTTCTCTCATTTTCTACCAATTTCAATCTTTCTTCAAATTGAGTTTTTTCGGTTTTAAATTGTTCAAATGATTCCATTTTTGCTTCTAATACATTTTTATCTGTTTGCAGATATTGGATTGTTTTCTCATTTGAAGTGATTTTTTTTTCTAACTCAATAATTTTAAGTTTATCTTCCTCTGCTTTTTCCAACTCACTTTCAAGTAATCTAACCCTTTCATCCTGTTTACCCTTTTTTGTAAAAAAAAACAAACCGACTATCACACCACCAATTACTATTCCAACAAACAAATAGAGCAGTTCCATATTTCCTCTCGATTAAATATTATCAGCGAGCTTTATTTTAGCCTTTAATTCTTCCTCTTCCAATACTTCCATTTCATCTAAAGCTTTATTAAGCAGGACAACACGGTCACGGTATGGTATAAATGCACTTTTAAATCCATTGATTATTACATTCTTTATATCTGTATAATCCAAACCCAGTTCTTTGATCGCAAGCATGTATTCATCTGTAAGAGTAGTATCGGAAACCAAGCGATTATCTGTATTAAGTGTAACACGCATTCCGTAATCAAGATAAAAGTTTAGTGGATGCTTCTTAAGACTGGAAACGGATTTTGTATGCATATTACTTTTTAAACAGATCTCCAAGGGGATACGATGATCATTCACATAGTTCAAAAGGTCTCCATCTTCTATAAGTCTGGTTCCATGTCCAATACGATGTGTACCGCAATAATGCAATGCTTCATGAATACTCTTGGGTCCATAAGCTTCACCTGCATGGATCGTGATATTAATATTATTATTTAAAGCAAGATAGAAAGCTTCCATATGATCTTTTGCCGGATAATTATATTCTGCACCTGCAAGGTCAAAACCGATAACACCTTTATTTTTGTAGGCAACAGCAAGCTTTGCCAATCTTAACGATTTATCAGGATCCATATTACGGATCCCGCAAATAATTACTCCAGTTCTGATATTATATTTTTTTTCTGCTTCCCGCAATCCTTTGAGTACAGCATCTGAGATAATAGTTAATTTGAGTCCTTTTTGAGTATGTAAAATAGGAGAGTATCGTACCTCTAAATATCTTATATTTTCCTTTGCAGCATCTTCAGCTAGTTCAAAAGCAGTTCTAATTAATGCATCTTCGGTTTGCATTACACTTAAAGTTATGTCAAATGCCCTTAAATATTCATCTAGACTCTTGCAATTCTCATCACAACATATTATTTTTTTCAATCCTTCTTCTGTATCTGCAGGAAGTTTAACTTTCTGTTTTTTGGCAAGTTCAAATATTGTGGAAATTCTAATTGAACCATCCAGATGAACATGCAAATCGGTTTTTGGTAATTTCTCAATAAATTCTCTTTTTAGTTTCATATAAAACTCCACTATATTTTAATAATATACATTTTCTGTTTTAAATATTATAATTTCCATTTATCATAACTCATTATGTTCTTTAATTCACTTCTTTTCTTGCTTCCCGCAAAAGTTTTTACAGCCTTTTCATATAATGATTTCTTATCTTTTGGATATCCAAAAGGACTGAGAGCTACAATTCTAATATTTTGAGGAATCTCAAGGATTTCACGGACTTTCTGCTCATTAAAAGCAGCTAGCCAGCAGCTTCCAATTCCGTGATTCCAGGCAGAAAGCATCATCTGTTGAAAAGCTATTGCAGTATCAACCAGATAATAATTTTGATTATTCAAAGCTCCGCTCTTTGCAGGATCAGCACAAGCCACAATAACTATCGGCGCAGCTTTGATAAAGAAATTAACTTTGCTGATCATCCCACTTCTAAGTGCCATATCTTTAATGATGTTTTTATCTCTTACAACTACAAACCGCCAGCACTGTCTGTTTTGAAAAGATGGAGACAACCGAGCTGCCTCCATCATATTGTTTAAAATTTCTTCAGGAATTTCTTTATCCTGGAAACTTCTTACACTTTTTCGCGAAATTATTACTTCATTAAATTCCACTAAAATGAAACTCCAATTCCTGCATTAAATACAGAATATTTACTAATTGTATAATCT
>DAOUTP010000252.1 GCA_030626645.1 Candidatus Cloacimonadota bacterium | reverse complement strand
GAATGATAGAAGATGAAAAATTGAATATCAACAGCAGGGAAGTACTTGTGAATATACTAAATCGACTTGATCTGGATAAAACAAAGAAATATCTGGATCAGATAAATCAAATAGATGAAGATGCAGGGAAAGAAATGAGGAAGAAAGTATTTCTCTTTTCTGATATTGCAAAATTGAATGAGCGTGAGGTTGAGCAGATCACTCTCTCTACCGATCATGATATGATGGTTAAGTTCCTTAAGAGTGTTGATAGAGATTTACAAAACAAATTTATTGCTAACTTAACTCCCAGAGCTGCATCTATTATAAATGAAGATATGAATTATCTGGAACAGATCGATCAGCAAGAACAGGAAACTATCCAGCGTCAGATGCTTCTTAATATTAGAAATATATTACAATTTATAAAGGAATAATTATGAGAATATCAGTAATAATTGGTTTTATATTAGGTTTTGGAATAATTTTATCGGTGATATTTTTCAGGCAAGATCCCTCATTGTATCTCAATTGGCCAGCATTGGCAATAACATTCGGTGGTACAATTTCTGCTGTTATTATATATTTTTCACCGCAAGCTTTAAAGAATGCCGGTAAAGCTTTTATTGCCATATTCAAAGATAAACATTATTCAGAAATTAGACATATTGATGCTATATTAGATATAAGCAAACAATCACGAAAAGCAAGTTTCAAAAGCCTTATCGAGAATGAATCAATTAAAGAGATCCCATTTTTAGAAAAGGGTTTAAATCTTGTAGCAGATGGAGAAGATATTTCGCATATTGAAGAAGTTTTGTCTCGAGACAGCAGATCTATCACAGAGAAAAATATTATTGCCGAAAGAGTTTTTCGGATAGCCGGTAGTTTTGCGCCAATGTTTGGTATGATGGGAACAGTTATTGGTCTTATTGCCATGTTGCACCACGTGAAAGATCCTGCTGCGATCCCAGCTGCTATGGGACTTGCCCTTGTTACCACACTTTACGGGCTTATTCTTGCTGCTCTAGTTTTTAAACCATTATCAGGGAAAATTAGAGATAAAAATAATACGGATACAAGAATCAGAGAAATAATTATCGCAGGGATTATTTCCATTAAGAGAGAAGAGAATTCTTACAAAATTAAAGAAAAATTAATGGGATATTTACATTGATAACAGAAGAAATATTAGCCAGTAATATTCGTTCAAAATTAAGCAGAATAGAGGATCTAAGCGACAAAGTTAAGGAGAATCAGAACCTTCTGGATGTGATGATCCCATATGCTGACCTGATGACTCTGCTGCTGGTTTTCTTTGTATTCTTTTATATAACTATGGACTATGAAAAAAATAGAAAGATAATTGAGCAGAATAGGCAGATTGTAGAACAACATGAACGTTTGATCGAGCTGGCTAAATTGGATTCTCTTTTAGATATTAATGAACAGGTTATCACAATTCCAGGAGAAGTACTATTCAGCACTGGGGAAGCTCTTTTAAAATGGGAATCTTTGCGTACCTTGGCTCAAGTTGCCAGGAATATTCAGGGTAGGATAAAGGGCGAACCCGGATGGCAGGTTCGGGTGGAAGGTCACACGGATAATCGTCCAATATTAAGTGGTAGTTATGCGTCCAATTGGGAACTTTCATCAGCGAGAGCACTTAATATTGTGAGATTTTTTATGGATAACAATTTCTTCCCACCGGAACAGATGCAGGCAATGGGATATGGCGAGTTCAAACCTCTCGTTTTAAATAATTCTACAATTAACAGGAAGAAGAACCGGAGAGTTGAGATACGATTAATAAAGATTTACAGGAGTGATTAATGGCGGATTTTTTTAAATTTATTAAGAGCCTTATCCAAAGCATTCCCTATATCAATTCACCTTTTATGCTCAAACTCATAGAATCGATAGCATTGATCATTATTATCTGGTTGTTTAAGATACTAATTGTTAAATTGATAAATAAGAATATTACCGATGTAAAAACCCAATATCACTGGCGTAAATTGATAAAATCCACTATCTTTATTATTGTCCTGATCCTTGTGGGACGGATATGGTTTAGAGGGGCACAATCTCTGGTTACTTATTTAGGACTACTTTCGGCTGGTGTTGCAATTGCTCTTAAAGATGTTCTGGCAAATCTTGCCGGTTGGCTTTATATCATTTCAAGACGACCCTTTAATGTGGGTGACAGGGTGCAGATCGGTGAGTTTGCCGGTGATGTGATAGATCAAAGCTTTTTTGAGTTCACACTTCTGGAGATAGGAAATTGGGTTCATGCAGATCAAAGTACAGGTAGAATAGTTCATATACCAAATGGTAAAATATTTTCACAGGATCTGGCAAATTACGATAAAGGTTTTAAATATCTCTGGAATGAAATAGAAATTGTTGTTACCTTTGAAAGTGATTGGAAAAAAGCGAAAGGGTTATTGCTGGATATTACAAACAAAAAAGGTGAGAATATCTCCAAGAGTATGGAAAGTCAAATCAAGAGAGCTGCCAAAAAATATATGATCTATTATAAAGAATTAACACCTATAGTTTATACAAGTGTTGTAGATCATGGAGTAAAGCTTACTATTCGTCATTTATGCGAAACCAGAAAACGTAGAGGTTACACCGAAGCTATCTGGGAAGATATTTTATTAGAATTTGCCAAAAACAAAAATATTGAGTTTGCTTATCCTACAACAAGATTCTTTAACAACAAAGAATAATAATATTCAGTAGGAACGATTACCCTTAATCGGTCGAAAATGCCCGTCACTCTGCCTGCCCCGCTGAATAGCTTGGGGTGCAAGATTCGCTCAGTCTTCGCTTAGCTTCGACCAGACAGGCAGAATGACGCAGAATTGTACATTACTTCAACAACAAACATTTTTTACT
>DAOUTP010000295.1 GCA_030626645.1 Candidatus Cloacimonadota bacterium | reverse complement strand
AATACCTTGACGTAAGTTTTATTTAATCAGTTTTTAGCAAAGTTCGAATAGATAAACTAATAATTTAAATAGGAGGGGAACTATGACAAAAGTTAACAAGTTATTAGCAGTTTTTATTGTGATCTTTGGGTTATTATTTATTGGATGCGAAGAAGATCCAGTAGGACCTGATTATGGTGCTTTACAAGGTTTTGTATATAATTCTGTTACAAATGTTACAATTGGGAATGCAATTTTCTACAATTTTGGAGACTCTCTAGGTTTCTCAAATTTAGATGGTGAATATTTATTGAACCTTGAAATTGGTGAATATGACATTACTTGTAATGCTGGTGGTTATGAATCAATAGCTAACAACTTTCTGATTGAAAAAGATCAAACTAATAATTTTGATTTTTATTTAACACCTTTGAATACTGTGATCATGGGATTAATAACAAATGCTAATACCGGAGAAGCTATCGTAGGGGCAGTAATTAATGATGGAACTTCTGATGTTACAACTTCTGGTGCAAATGGAACGTATTCTTTTGGAATAGATGAAGGGACCTATACTCTCACATGCACAGCCGAAGGCTCTAATATGCAAGAGATAGTGGATGTAGAAGTAGAATGGGGTGATACAGTTTACGTAGATTTCCAGCTTCAACCAATTACTGTCATTTTAATTGAAAATAATATCGAAGGTAACACGACCTGGACTAATAATAATATTTACTTGATTGATGGAGAAATACTTATTCAATCTGTTTTAACTATTGAATCAGGAACGTTAATAAAATTTAAAGATGGTGCTAATTGGGTAGTTCAGGGAGCAGCCGGCGGTTTGATAATTGCTGAAGGTACAGCCTTGTTACCAATAATTTTTACTTCTTGGCATGATGATGCCAATGGGGGTGATACAAACGGCAACGGCAGTGCCACCGATCCTGCCCGGGGTGATTGGGATGATATCAATATTCATGGAGATAATAATTCTTCCATTTTTGATTACTGTGAATTTTACTATGGTGGTGGGTATTATGATAATTATGTATTATTTCTAGATCCTAATACAGCAGTTAGCATTACTAATTGTACAATTGCACATAATCAAGGTGAAGAAGGAGCCTTGAATGCTTATGCAGCAGGAAGTGGAACAATTATTCAAAATAATATTTTCTATGATAATATCTGGCCTTTAAACATAAATGCTAACTTTAATCTTGATGATTCAAATATTTTCCACGATCCGGATAGTCGTTCCGATATAAATGATCATAATGGTATTCTGGTTGGAGGTGATGATTTTGACGGACAGATAACATGGAGTGAAACAGAAGTACCTTTCGTTTTAAAACAAGGAGAATATTCAATCCCTGCTGGTAATTCACTAACCTGTGAAGCAGGTGTTATTCTGAAATTAGACGAGTGGGTGGATTTATGGATCAATGGAACTATCATTGTTGAAGGTACTTTGTCAGACCCTGTAACTTTTACTTCCTATAAAGATGATTCAGTTGGTGGTGATACCAATAATGATGATACTATTACCTCTCCAAATCCTGGTGATTGGGATTATCTTATGATTCAAGGTATTAATAATTCTTCTTCATTTAATTACTGTGAATTCTATTATGGTGGTGGTTATTCTGACGGTTATACTATCTACTTAGATGTTGATACTTCAGTTAATGTCACAAGTTGTAGTTTCATTTATAATACCGGCTCAGATGAACCAGTACTTGATGCAAGCCTTGCTGGAGCAAATACAACAATTGTCGGTAATGTTTTCTATAATAATGTGAAACCATTATTGATAAACGGAAGTATAAGCTTAGATTCATCAAACACTTTCCATAATCTGGAAAATCCTTCTCAATCTAATATTAAGAATGGAATATTTGTTTCTTCCAGTTTTGACATTGAAGGAAACATAAGTTGGGAGGAAACTGAAGTTCCTTTTGTCTTGTCTGCTGAACTACAAATTGAATCCAGTAATTCTCTGACTCTGGCAGATGGTGTCATTCTAAAATTTGATGATGGTTCGATCTGGTACGAGGGAGACAATCTTATAAATTATGATGGTTCTGGTGTTTGGTTTACTTCTTATAAAGATGATGAACATGGTGGCGATACAAATGGTGATGCCGGAAACACAGTGCCTGCAGATGGTGACTGGAATGGGATATATAACGCTGGAGCTAATCCGGAATATTGGGAAATATGGGATAATATTCTATACGATGAGATACATCGATAAAGATAATGATAAAAAGGGATCCTTTATTGGGTCCCTTTTTTTATGAAATAGATAATTTGTTAAATATTTTTAACAGCTAATTCTAATTGCCTTAAAGCTTTTTCAATCAACTTTTGCGAGCAACCAATATTCATACGCATAAAACCTTCTCCACCTTTACCAAATTTAGATCCATCATTCAATGCTAACCCGGCTTTGTTGATGAAGAATCTAACAAGTT
>DAOUTP010000319.1 GCA_030626645.1 Candidatus Cloacimonadota bacterium | reverse complement strand
GTTTTATCAGTCATATCAAATGGATAGATGCTGTTAGTTCCATAAAGATCATAAATAAAAAGAAGATTCTCATCTTCAACTGCTGTGATTGCCCGAACATTTTCAAACATGATCGGATCGATTTCCATAATGAAACTCTCATGATGTGAAATCATATCGTTCGAATTAAGATCATATATCGTATATCCGGCTTGATCCTCTGCAATATACAAAAATGAATCGGAAACGGAAATATCCATAGCATAACCGGAAACTTCAAAAAGGTGCTCAATATTCAATGTCCCCTCTACAGAAGCCGGCTCATTTGGAGTAGCACAACTTAATAAATGAAACAACACAAAAATCAAAAATGATGCTTTCATTATTTTTTTCATCACTTTCCTCACTATTTACTTTATTTTTACTTTCTAATTTAAATGCATTTTTTATTCCATATTACTTTGTCAAAAAATATGGTTTTAAATATGTAGATAAAACAAATCATGGATGGAATAATGATTCTCTCAATTTGGTATCACCACAACTTAATTAAGATTTCGCATTAACCGTTCTCATTTGTAGCTTTGTTCTATTTGTTCAAACAAAACTGGTGGAGCATAGCGGGCTCGAACCGCTGACCTCATGACTGCCAGTCATGCGCTCTCCCAACTGAGCTAATGCCCCAACAATTCTCGAATTTCGAAAACTCCTTTTTATCGTCAAGAATTTTCTATTTTGCTTTTCAATGAATATTTATTCGAAAAAACTTTACTCGAAGATCGATAAAATATAATTGGTGACGTTCTGAAAAGACGGAGGATAAATGAAAAAAATTCTTTTATTAATAGTGGTCTTTGTAATAGGAATTCTGCTGACAGCAGAAAATAGTTTAATTTTGGATATTGAAACATCTGGGAATGAGAACATTGAAACAGAATTGATACGCTCCCTTATTTTATTTGAAGTTGGTGGAAATTATAATTCTGATGATATCTCTGAATCGATTAACAATTTATATCAACTTGGTGTTTTTAAAGATATCAGAGTAGAAAAAGAGGAGCTTCCGCAAGGTCTTTCGATTTCAATCTTTGTTGAGGAATTTCCTATTGTAGAAGAGATTGAACTTTCTGGAAATAAGAAGTTATCTGATAAAAACATACAAGATCTGATCAATTTGAAAAAGGGAAGTTACTGGTCTCCATTCCTGGCTTCGGAAGTAAATAAAACAATTACTGATGAATATAAAATAAAAGGGTATCATTTAGCTGATGTTACTTTTAAAATTGAAGAATTGGATGGGAATCGTACTAAAATTTTAATAGAGGTAATTGAAGGTTCTAAAGTAGCAATCAAAAATATCAGAATCCATGGAAACAAAGAGATCCGGACCAAAACACTTCTTGGAAAATTAAAAACAAAAAAAGCAAGCCTCTTTAGATCCGGAAAATTCGAAAAAGAAAAATTTGATGAAGATATTAATATTTTGATCAACTATTATAATAAAAAAGGATTTATTGATGCCCGTATTATTTCATGGGATAAGAAATTAGTTGAAGATAGCTTTGTTATCGATCTATATATAGTAGAGGGAAATCAGTTTTTCTTTGGTGATATTTCTGTTGAAGGAAATGACCGATTTACTGATGAGCTTATAATTTCTCAATTTAAATTCAAAGATGAAGAAGTATTTAATCTTGAAAAATTCAATATGCAACTCGGCTCGGTTACTAATATGTATTACGAAGAAGGCTACATTTATGCCAGCTTTGATCACGAATTAAAAAAATCCGATAAGATCATTAATATTCAATTAAATATTAACGAAAATAATCGGGCAAAAGTTAGAAAGATTTCTATCGTCGGAAACAGAAAAACAAAGGAAAAAGTTATCCGTCGGCAACTTGTAATATCTCCCGGAGACTATTTTCAGCAATCTAAGATCATGAAAAGTCAGCAGAATATTTACAACATGGGATTTTTTGAGCCTGATCTTCATTTGAGCAATCCAGATGTAATTAATCAGGATGGAGATGTTGATCTAGTGATTAACGTAAGCGATAAAGTTTCTGGAAGTGCCAATGGCGGTATTGCATTGAACAGTCAGGATGGTCTGGTAGGACAGCTTGCAGTAGCTCATAATAACCTGTTTGGGAATTCATGGCAAAGTAGTGTTAAATGGGAATTTGGCAGCACTACTTCAAATTTCAGTTTCAATTTCACCAATCCATATTTCCTTGATTCATCCACT
>DAOUTP010000297.1 GCA_030626645.1 Candidatus Cloacimonadota bacterium | reverse complement strand
TTTACCGAAGCTACAGTCGTAGATGTTTCAATCTCAAATTTTCCTGAGCCTTTTTCTACTTTTGCCCAGAGTTCTCCCATTTTAAGCAGACTTTTTTTATTATACTTTTCACCTTCCTTTTCTGTTCGGATATTAAGAATTGTATTTGGGAAAAGCTTAACGATAGAACTTTCATCGTCAAATTGAATAGCAGCATAAGATTCTGCTTTTGTTTCAATCTCATCTCTGTTAAAAAGCTCATCTCCAAGTTTTAAAGCAGAACTTTCAAGGTTTCTGGTAAGCTCCACATTTCCTTTAACTTTTAGTGGATATGCAACTGACTCAATGGCATATACTCCTGCTAAATTGATAATTATAAATGATACTAAAAAAATAATTTTCTTCTTCATTGTATCCTCCTGATAAATTTTATCTAAAAACTTCATTTTGTGTACATGGTGTCAAGAATAATGTGGGAATATACTACATGGAGTGAATCAGCAGACTTCTTTTTATAGACAGAATCAATTCATATTTTTTCTTGTTAGTTGTAATTATTTGAGGTGAAAATGCAATATAAATATCTGGCAGAATGGCTAAAAAATAACAAGGAACAAAATCTTGTTTTTAAATCGATAAGTAAATTTGAAGATCAATATTTCATTGAATTTAATAAACGGAAAGAGGGACTTCATATTAACCTTTCATCACAGGACTGTTTCTGCTTCTTTACGCAAAATATAACAATCCCTTTTGAGCAGAGAAATGAGCTTGATATTATGAATACTCATCTTAAAGAAGCACATTTAACTGAATCAAGTATTTCTGAAACTGACAGAATAATTTATTTAAATTTTTCTAAAATTGATATTTATAATAATAAACAAAATTATAAATTGATATTGGAATTAATTCCACGTTATCAAAATATTATACTTCTCAAAATGGGAGAGGATAATAGTCAGATCATTGATTGTACAAAAAAGGTTAGTTATGCTGAAAGTAGGCAAAGGCAGATCCTGCCCGGTTTGGAATATACTCCACCACAAACAGAATTCAAGATTGAAAGAGATGAAGTTCAATTCCCTATCAGTATTGATTCGGCAAAAAATATTAGAGAATCTTCAGAAGCATCACCTAATTTTAATTTAATAAATCAATTATTTGAAGAACTGTATTTTAATTGGATCTTCAAAGCAAGAAATGAGAGAATAAAAAGTGAGAAGATAAAGCGGATCAATAAAGAAAAAAAGAAGAAAATAAATAAGATCGAGAAGCAGAAGAAAGAACTTATCACAGCTAATAAAGAGGAAAGCTGGAAACAACAGGCTGAACTACTGAAAGCAAATTTTGCATCAATAAAGAAAGGAATGAAATCGATTATCCTGCAAAATTATTACGAAGATGAATTTCCTGAGGTCGAAATAAAACTTGATCCGGAAAAAGATGCAAAGCAAAATATTGAAAATTACTTTAAAAAATATCGTAAAGCAAGAGATGGGAAAGTAGAAATTCAAAAACAGATCAAAATTGCGAAAAATGAGATCGAGATATTGGAAAGTGACATCTTTGAACTTGAAGAAACTGATATTTTCTTTGGTAAACAGGAAAAAAGTAAGAAGAAGAAACCTCAAAAAACAAGTTACAAAAAGTTAGCTATTGATAAAGATTGGGAAATATATATCGGCAGGACCAGCAAAGAAAATGATACACTCACAACCCGCTTTGCAAAACCGCATGACTGGTGGTTCCATACCCGGATTTTTCGAGGGACTCATGTAATATTACGAAATTTCAACAAGAAGGAGCTTCCCAATAAACTTAGACTTTTGTGTTCTCAACTTGCGGCTTATTACAGCAAAGCAAAAAAATCTACAAATGTTCCGGTTGACCATACGCAAATTCGTTATGTGCGGAAGCCACGGGGAAGTGCTCCTGGTTATGTAGTTTATACTAATCAAAAGACGCTATTTGTTGACCCTTTGAGTATTAGGGCAGTTGCGGAGAAATTAGAGAAAAATTTAACACAGAGACACAAAGACACTGAGAACACTGAGAATTAAAAACGGTAGATTCATCTTGGCGTAGTATTGCCTTAGCGGAGACAGGTGATTTTAAATGTTTAATTAAAGATAAGGATAAAATAGGAAGGAATAAATATGAATAGAGGAATCGTGTTATTAAGTGGCGGAATGGATAGTTTGGTTACTGCTGCAATTGCCCAGAAAGAATGTGATGAAATTTACTTTCTGCATTTGAATTACGGGCAGAAGACCGAAGACAGAGAAATGCGAGCCTTCCGTAAGATGTGCAATTTTTTCAATCCCAAAGATATTCTTGTAGCTGATATTAGCTATCTGAAAGAAATAGGTGGCTCAAGCTTGACGGATAGCAGTATGCAGATAAAAGATCATGATAGTGAAGAAGGTGTTCCAAATTCGTA
>DAOUTP010000103.1 GCA_030626645.1 Candidatus Cloacimonadota bacterium | reverse complement strand
TTGCCTACAGTATAAGGATATAGCTAATCTTGAAGAAATTATTCACTGTTTATACACCAGCTATACACATATTAAATACGCTCTAAATTATTGCAGTATACAGGGTTAAATTCTTATGAAATAAGAAAAGTATCATTTAACAAATTTCAGGTGTTAATAAGTGTGGATAAATCTAATATTCTGTGAAACTGTTCTCCAGAAAATCCAGCCAGTTGGTTTGTGAGAATTGCAACAATTGATATTCAGTTTTACGGATTTCAAAAAAGCCCTGCGTTTCGGCATCAGGAAACCAGATAATGGCAGTGCCAACATTATCTGATGTATAACCAGGTGGATATTCATCAGTATTTTGGAAAATAAAACATGCTTCTACAGCGGTAAGGATCTCATTGGAAATGGTACTCAGAGAATCATTTTCTGTATTATTATAGACCTTTGTGAAGAATTCTTTGATATCAACATCAAGAGCCGGATTTGTAAATCCAGCTCCATTAAACTCTATGCAATTTTCACGACTCTCAATAAAAATTTCATCGGCAGCATGTACAGCCCATACCGAAGTGAATTCGTTGAGTTTAGTTAGAAGTTGAGGTAATTCTACAGTTTTAAGTACCGAACATGAAATTGGATAGATCCCTTCCGTAGAATAATACTTATGATATTGAAAACCTATTTCCCAACAGATATACTCTGTGTTTGTCTGCTGTTCCCAACTGGAAAAAATCTCGGCATAAGGAAAACCGGCTGAATTCACTCCATCTTCCGAGCCTATAATATAATCTGTGTAATCTGCTACTTCTGCCGCCACTTCCACCGTCTGCATATTGCAGGCATCGAAGATAAGGATCTCCAGATGTTCGTTAATATTTTTAATCCCTGTTCTAAGTTCGCCACCGGCAATACCGATATAATTATCTGCCTCAATATCGGGGCAAAAGGAGGGTGGCAGATCTCGGGCGCTTGGATACCAGCCATTGCCATGCGACCAGATAACAAGAGCCTGCTGCTCTGACGGATATTGTCTGAAGCCCCAATTTGCAAATCTGGTAAGTTCATCTTCATCACCACTATCGATCTCACCGAGATAGGATATTTGCTCTTTTACTCCGGGATAAATATGATATCTATATGTTGCTTCTGGTGGAGGATTGGATTCACTGAAATCAACTTGAACGATTATATTGATATTCTCAGAGAAATCAGCCTGCATCATATCTTCAATATCAGCCAGAGCTTCAAAATCCAAATTATTATCAGCAGCCATATAGATGAGGATCGTCCAATCACTTTCAACAGTCTTACTGCAACTCAAGAGAACGAATATAACTAACGATAATAAAACAATGTTTTTCATATAACTAAGATGCTCCTCAATAAGTAGTATTTACCTATATTCCTTTGCCTTTTCGATACCTTTTAGGATCCGCACGGCTCCCTGCGACAGAGCTTCCATCTCTTTCTCACCGGGGATCACATAAACATCTGCAATAAAGGAGATTCTTTCTTTCAAGGTATTTACCACATAATCATTATAGACAAGTCCACCGGTAAAGAAAATGCCATCAACCTTACCCTTGAGTACAGTCGCACAGGCACCAATCTCTTTGGATATCTGATAGAGCATTGCCTCAAAAACAAGTTTTGCTTTTTTATCACCCTTTTCAATCATTCTTATAACTTCACCACCATGATCAGTGCCCAGATAAGCAAGAAGACCACCTCTTTTGGTAAACATCTTAACAAATTCTTGATGGGTGTATTTACCGGAGAAAGCCAGTTCAAGCAGGTCACCGATCGGCAGAGCACCTGCACGCTGAGGAGAGAAGGGTCCCATACCCAGTACGGCATTGTTCACATCGACCATCTTTCCTAGCTTTATGGCAGCCACACTGATACCTCCACCCATATGAACCCCGATCAGATTCACCTCGATGAATTTTTTACCTATCTGATCTGCCACATTTATTCCGCAGTAGCGGAGATTGAGTGCATGCAGCAGAGATTTCCTTTCAATTTCCGGGCAGCCTGAGATCCGGGCAATATCTTCAAACTCATCAACTGTGACCGGATCCACAATAAAGGCAGGAACACCCGTTTCATCAGCAATAGATTTTGAAATAAATGCACCCAGATTGGAAGCATGGATACGTCCCCAGAGAGTAGGATCTTTTAAATCTTTCAGCATATTTTCATTGATCTGATAAGTTCCACTTGAGATAGCCTTGACCAATCCGCCTCGGCCCACCACAGCTTCAATTGATGAAAGTTCAACCTTATGTTTAGCTAGAGCATTGAGTACCAATTCTTTTCTGAATTCATATTGTTCGATAATACTATCAAATTCTGCTATTTTCTTGGCCTCATGACGCAGCGTCTCGGTAAAGACAGCTATCTCATCATCAAAGAGAGCGATCTTAGTTGAAGTTGACCCTGGATTAATTGCTAACACACGGTATCTCATTTTTCATTCTCCGAGTATCTTTTTTTTGACACTTTGTTAAATTCAACTATCCAGTCAAATCTTTTCTATTCAATCTATCTAGTTCAGATTTTAGTAGATATTATGAAATATTACCTAGATTTTCAAGTAGTTAGTTCAACATTATATCCAGCTGCTGACTCCACAGAACATTCAGAATAAAAGTGTTAGCAAACATCTTTTTTTTACCAGTAAACTCAACTTCACAAAAGATTTGACACAATAACTTTGCAAAAAATTAATGACAAATGGAGTTTAAAAATGAATATCATTAATAATAAGACAGGCTGGATCGAGGTGATCTGCGGCAGTATGTTCAGTGGTAAAACTGAAGAGCTTATCCGCCGTGTACACCGGGCAGAGTATGCCAGGCGCAATATTCAGGTATTCAAACCTGAGATCGATAATCGATATGAAAAAAATCATCTTGTCTCCCACAGTAAAATGAAGACTCCCTCCCAGATCGTGAAAACTGCTTGGGATATCCATGACCTGGTAAAATATGATACTGAGATCATTGCGATCGATGAAGGGCAATTCTTTGATGATGATATCGTAGAAGTCTGTGATAAATTGGCAAATAACGGTAAGCGCGTTATCGTGGCCGGTCTTGATCAGGATTACAGCGGAAAACCATTTGGTCCGATGCCTGCCCTCTTAGCAATTGCCGAATATGTTGCCAAGCTCAATGCAATCTGCGTAAAATGCGGGAATCCAGCCAGCAGAACACAGCGTCTTACCAAGAGTAAAGAGACTGTTGTTGTTGGTGCTACCGATATCTATGAAGCACGCTGCCGAAATTGCCACGAGGTACTTTAAAATGGAATCACTCAGAATGCTTTTAGCTCAGGCGATACAAATATATATAATCCTGATAATTGTCAGAGCTGTACTATCATGGATCCAGATCAATCCTACCGGACAGTTTTTTAAGATCTATCTTTTCATCATTCAAATAACCGAACCTGTTATGCGACCTGTGCGGGATTTCCTGCACAAGATCTTTCCAGCCTCACCCCTTGACTTCTCACCCATTATAGTCATAGTTGTGCTTAATATGATAAAAAATGTTCTAATTGGAATATAGAGGAAGCATTGATGTTAAACAAAATAAAAATTGGCTCTGACTTCTTAAGGAAGCGGATCGGCTTTAAGCCTGAGATCGGTATAATCCTGGGAACAGGACTTAACTCGATCGGCGAGATGCTGAAGGATCCGGTTGTTATTCCCTTTAAAGAGATCCCTGAATGGAAAGCTTCTACTGCCCCCTCACATCAGGGACGCTTATTGGCTGGAAAACTGGGTGAGAAAAATATTGTAATTCTGCAGGGAAGACTTCATTTTTATGAAGGATACTCGATGCAGGAGATCACCTTTCCGATCAGGGTATTAAAAGCCTTAGGTGTAGAAAAACTTATAGTGACCAATGCGGCGGGAAGCTTGAACGAGAAGATGGTTCCCGGCGATCTGGTGATAATAAATGATCACATAAACGGAATGGGAAGTAATCCGCTTATTGGGGAAAACTATGATCAATTGGGTATCAGATTTCCCAGTCTGCACGAGCCCTATCACTTAGGATTTATTGCCCTGGCTCACGAAATAGCAAAAGAGAATAATTTTTCTTTACAGGATGGAACCTATTTAGCACTTTCCGGTCCGAGTATGGAAACAAAGGCGGAATGTAAAATGCTGGCAAAATTGGGAGCTGATCTGGTGGGCATGTCAACTGTCCCGGAAGTTATCGTAGCGATCCATTCCAATATGAAAGTTATAGGGATATCGGTGGTTACTAATTTGAGTAATATTTTTCATTCTAAAGCTCATACTCAGGAAGAGATCAGAGTTAATGCATCTAAGGCAAAGAAGAATCTTGAAATATTAATATTCGAGTTATTCAAGAAAATATAGAAGAGGAAATAGTTATGACAGCAAAACAATTGACTGCAACCAGACTGGAGAAGTACAAGGATGTTCTTCTGAAAGAAAAAGATGAGACCCAAAATATTATCAACGATATAAATGAAATTCAGAAACGCGGTTCCAAGGATGGTAATGGAGATCTTTCCGCCTATTCGCAGCATCAGGCCGATCTGGGTTCCGACACAGATGAATCTGAACGCCGGGTCTACATTCTGGAAAAAGAACTGGAAAATATTAAGAAGATCAACTCTGCCCTGAAAAGGATCTATGAAAAAACTTACGGCATTTGCGAGATCTGCGGGAGTTCTATTCCTGCCAACCGTTTAAAAATCATTCCCTACGCAAAATTATGCATAAAATGCAGGGAAGCAGATGAGCAGAGAAAGAGAAGAAGAAAATAGTGACAAAATCAGTGACCCTATTAGTGAAAAGATTAGTGAAACTGTTGCCCTACGGCTGGGTATCGCTGATCGTTATCTTTGTTGATCAAATATCGAAGTATCTGGTCAGAAGCTCTCTTGAACCAGGGCAGATAATCAAACTAACACCAAAACTGATCTGGCTTACTCTTGTTCAGAATAGTGGAGCAGCTTTCAGCTTCTCCTTTGGAAATCCACTGCTTAACAGGATACTGTTCATTATTATCTCTACCTTCGCCATTATTTTCATTGTATATTTAAGTACTAAAAGCAAAAACAAACTTGAAATATTTTCCTTTGCGCTTATACTGGGCGGTGCCATAGGAAATTTAATTGATAGAATTATTATGGGAAGTGTGACAGATTTTATCTGGTGCGATTTTCCCGATCTGATCATGATAAGATGGCCTGTATTCAATGTGGCAGACAGCTCTATTGTAATTGCCATAGTCTTAATGATAGCATCAACTTTATTTATTAAAGAGACACATAAGGAGAAGGAATGAAAAAAATAATTATATTAATATTATTCTTAGCTACAATTGCTTTATTTGGACAGACAATAACACCAATTGCTGATATTCAGAATAACCTCAATGATTATCTTAATGATGAAGTAACTCTTCAAGCGGTTGTTACAATTGGTGACGACTTATTATATCCAACTAAAACTCAGTTTTATATACAAGATGAATCAGGACATGGAATTCAGATTTTTGATCATACCCCATTACCAATAGTTTATAATAGAGGTGATGAAATAGAAGTAACCGGTATTGTAAATTTATACACAGGAAGTAGTGGTCAGTATTACGATGTTCAAATTTCAGATCCAGAAGTTACATTACTTTCAAGTGGAAATATGTTACCTGAACCTCACGAAGCAACAGGAAACGAGGATTTTGTAATGAATGGTACTTGGACTAATGCTATTGGTATAATTGTAGAAATTTGGGATTCACCTTATGGTTTCTATCAAATAACAATTAATATTAACCGCACAGAAATGGATCTTCAATTCTGGGATTCAACTGGAGCAAATGTCGATCAATTTGTGGAAGGTGATGAAATTGAAGCATTTGGTGCGATCGCATTCTATGATAACATACCACAACTAAGCTGTGCTTATTCAGAAGATATCGATTACTACATAGATGATATTTATAGCGATATTAATTTTGAGGAACCGGAGAATCCGGGTGAATCTGTTTTAATCGGTTTCCCATACGATGAGCCATGCAATTCTGTTTATCTATATTGGAAAAGCAATAGAGATCTAAGATATAATATCATTGAAATGGATTCAACAGCATCGAGAGAGATTGAATATTTTGCTACAATTCCTGGTCAACTTGAAGGAACATACATTAAATTTTATATCTCAGTTATTGATACAATGGGTAATGAAATTATTTATCCAGAGAATTTTCCTGATGAGTTTTTTGAATATGATTATCCTGTTAAACATCATTCAGCAATTCTAACTATTCCAGCAAAAGCTTTTAATCCTTATTCCGGTGAGACATTCCCCATCGAATTCGGTGCCAAAGAAGATGATAAAGCAATTCTGAGGATTTATAATGCTGAAGGAAAATTGATGCGGACCCTATTTAATAGAATGATCACCAATTCAACCGGGATCATTCAGTACGATTGGAACGGTAAAGATAAAGAGAATAAACTGCTGCCGCTGGGATTGTATATCTGCTTCCTGGAAGTGATAGAT
>DAOUTP010000351.1 GCA_030626645.1 Candidatus Cloacimonadota bacterium | reverse complement strand
CTTGACCAGATCTACGCTGCCCAGTGTATAAAAGATGATACAATGGCAGAATCCATCTTAAACTATCAGCGCATTCCACCCCGACGTAAGGTTATCCATTTCAATGGAGATTTTCACAGCAGGAAACATCTGGGTACTGCTCAAAAGATTCAGGTAATGGAACCAATACTGAAAATTGCTGTAATCGCTCCGTTAATTTGTGACGATGAATTCATCTGGAAAGATGAAGACCTACTGGAAGGTGAATTTTTGATATTGATCAAAGAAGATATCTCAGAGGAAGAGTAATTTACAATTATTACTTTTACGATATTGCTCATGAAGAAGATTCAGATTTTACCAAAGATATTAAAATGTCGTGGATTTTAAAATTCTCATTGTCCTAATAAAAAACAATTTGACATTTAAAGGTTATTAATTATCTTTGTTAGTGTTCACTAACGTAGTGAACATTGAGGAGGTAATGAAGATGTTCAGTGAAAGGCAACAGCAAATTGTTGAGACAGCAATAAAACTAATTGCTGAAAAAGGAATTCAAAACCTTACAACTAAGAATCTGGCAAAAGAAATTGGGATTTCCGAACCTGCACTCTATAGACATTTCAGTAATAAGTTGGAGATATTAAAAGCTGTTATAACTCATTTCCAAATTAAAATGAAACCTGCTTTAGAAAAGCTTAATAAATCAGTAAACTCCCTTAATAAAATTGAAAGCTTCATATTAGAGCATTTAAAAATAATCAGTCAGAATCCGGACTTTGCTAAAGTAATTTTCTCCGAAGCGAATTTTCAGAATGAGGAAAACCTTATATTAAAGATGAACAAAATGATGAACCAATCTCATAAGATTTTGGAAACAGTAGTGCAATCGGGTCAAGGCAAGAATGAGATTCGCTCTGATATAAGTTCATTAAGTATGGTCAGGATGATAATTGGCTCGATGAGATTGCTTGTAACTCAATGGAGTATGTCCGATATGATCTTTAACCTGGAAACAGAAGGTAAACAACTTTGTGAAGACATAAATAAGTTAATTGTTGCGAAGTGATTTTTTTTATTTAAATTAGAAGTTAGTGAGTATTAACTAATAGTAAGATTATTATTGCTCACAGATGAACACGGATAAACACAGATAAGTAAAATAAGTTTTAAATATCCGTTCGGATCTGTGCAAATCCATGAGCTAAAAAAGCCAGTGATTAGTCTGTGTAAGTCTGTGGCAAAAAAGGAGAAAATAGTATGGAAAAATTATTGAATAAGTTATTGAGATTTCCCAAAATTACAATGTTGGTTTTGTTGATCATCTCGGTCGCATTTTTTATGGTAATGAGAAAGAACAGTAGAATGGAAACGGATCTGGATGAATATATGCCGCAAGATCACCCTGCATTTGTCTATAGTGATGGAGCGGAAGAGATCTTCAACATACAAGATGGTATTATTATTGCAATAGAAAATCAGGATGGTATTTACCAGACAGAAACCCTTCAAAAAGTAAAGGATCTAACCAAGCAGTTAGGCAAAATGAAGGAGATCAATAAGAATGATGTAACTTCACTTTATACCGCTGATAACATTATTGGAACTGAGGATGGAATGGATGTGAAAGCATTTTTCAAAAAAGTTCCTACGACTGAAGAAGGGTTGAATGAAATAGCAGAAAAAGTTAGAGCAAATGAAATGATCTTTGGTAGGCTGGTTTCGGAAAATGAAACTGTAACAGTGATCATTGCAGAAATTGGAGATGATGTTTTCAGCCAGGAATTTTATCATCAAATTTTGGAACTTGTACACTCTTTTGAGGGACCGGAAAAACTTTATGTTGCCGGTATTCCCATTGTAGAAGGATCTATGGCATATTTGGGTCCGAAAGATATGAAGAAGATGGTTCCTCTTGTGATGTTAGTAATAGTCATAGTTTTATTGCTCGTGATGAAGAGTGTGAAAAATACAATTTTCACAATGTTGGTAGTTGTCTTTAGTGTAGTG
>DAOUTP010000078.1 GCA_030626645.1 Candidatus Cloacimonadota bacterium | reverse complement strand
ATTGGAACGAGATTGATACTTTCTAATGATGAAATGTCGCTAATGCGTGAGATTCAGGGTGGAAAGGGAACAACAAATCAGCATTCACTTGTTCAGCATTTTGGTTTAGGAAGATCTCAACTCCCTTTCGAATTGTCAGTAATATTCCCAAGTGGAATAAAAAAATTGTTGATGATAAATGATATAAATAGAATTGTGGTTTTAGAAGAATAAACGGAGGAGAAATGAAGATTAAATTATTATTTTTGGCACTATTTGTTGTAATAACAACACAATTGTTTTCTTGGGGTGGATTAGGTCATGAAGTCATCACACGTCTGGCGATTAATGGGCTTCCTGATGAGATGGGTTTTATAAAAGAGAACAACGAATATTTATGTGAGCATTCTACCGATCCTGATAAAAGAAAGGATGATGATCCAACCGAAGAACATAAACACTATATTGATATTGATTATTATAAAGAATTCAATGTTGGTGAAATGATAACCGACAAAGCCGAATTGATCGAGATCTATGGAAAAGAAATTGTGGATGATATGGGAATATTACCTTGGAATACGGTTGAGGTTTTGAATAATTTGACGGTTGCCATGAAAGAGAATAATAAGGATAATATTCTGTTTTTTGCTGCTGATCTGGCACATTACGTAGGTGATGCCCATCAGCCGCAACATTTGATCCTTAACTATAATGGAAAACTGACCAATCAGAGAGGTATTCACGGTAGATATGAAACAGATCTGGTTAATGCAAATCTTGAAGAGTTAGAAGAGAATATTTCACCGATAGAATTTACGCATGTTAAAGAACCACTTCAATTTGTATTTAATTATTGCACCCAATCAAGTAGTTTTGCCGGTCTTATAGAACTTGCTGATCTTCATGCACTAAAATATAGTGATGGTGAGTATAACGAAAAATACTTCAATATTTTTTGGTTCAGAACAAAATTTATGACTTTCCATCAATTCTCAAATGCAGCAGAAGATTTAGCATCAATGTATTATACCGCCTGGGTAAATGCAGGTAAACCGGAAATAAAATAAAAAAAGGCGGTCGATTGACCGCCTTACATTGTTTATGAATTTTGTCCTGAGTTTGTGTTATCCTTCGTTTCCGCTTCCGTCTTCGTTTCCAACTTCGTCGTGACAGGCAGGATGACAGGATTTTAATAAGAACCAAGGATTGTTGTTGCGTCCTTACCTTTTGCAATTACCATACTTTGCCAGAGTGTTTTACCCTTATCAATTATCTTGTATTGGGCAACACCGCCAGGTACTTCTTTGGTGATCCACCATTCAACATTTCCTTGTCCGTAAACTGCAAGGAAGACTACATGGTCACAATTGAAGACTCCAGCTTTAGTTTTTAAGTTTACTTTTCCTTCAGTTGCACCCTTAATGCTTTCATCTGTAACTTCTTGAGGTGGGTAGTATATTTGTTCACCGGCTACCGGAATTTCTCCTTCGTTACCTTCAGCATCTTTTGCTCGGAGTCTTAACAGTGAACCTTTCGGTGAGATCAGTGTTTCATATATCCAAGTATCTTCTCTTTCCATCCAAGTAATTCTCCACCAGTGATTTCCATTTTCGTCTACTTTTAAGTAAGCACGTTCCAGTTCAATAATGTTAGAGCCATCTGTAACGATCTCAAATTTTGCCCAATCACCAGGTGCATAATCAACTTGACCAAGCCATAAACCTCCAGCAGAGAACGCATAAGTAAATACGATCTGAGCCTGCATTGCCATGAAATTTCCCCAGTTTGCAGAACGTGGTGGTGGAAGCTTCTCTTTAGGTGCAGTACGTCTGTAAGCTTCATTTTCAGCATGTTCACCAATAGCTCTTCCAATTCCACGGCTAATACCTCTTGAAATTGGATCATATCCACCGATACAACCAGCTGTAAGAATAATGATGATAGAAATTAAAACATAAATGAATAACCTTTGTTTTTTCATAATTTCCCCCTTCTTTTAATTATCTTTGTTACCAGTCAATCCGATATATTGCAACGAGTTCTGTCAATGAATTTGGTGAAATGAGTTAATAAAGACTATTATTTTAGGTTGCTATTTAATAATTAAAGTTCTTTCTTTTATTACTTCTGAGATAGTGTAAAGTGAACCTGAGATCATTACAATATCATCTGCATCAGCGTCTGAGACTGCTTTCTTAACTGCTGTCATAACATCTTCATGTACTTCATAATGTTTGTCATAAAGTTTCACAAATTTCACTTGATCTTCAATCTCAGCAGCTCGATTTGATTTATTTTTAGTAATATAAATTTTATGGCTCACACTGCAAATATCTTTAATAATCGTTTCCAATTTCTTATCACGCAAAATAGCCAAAACGAAATATATCTTTTTATTTGGAAAGATATCTATCAAATTGTTCTTCAGAGCATTTATGCCTTCTTCATTGTGAGCACCGTCTATAATAACTGTTGGATGAGAGGAAATTATTTGCATTCGTCCTTGCCAGTTAACATTAGATAATGCTTTGTAAATTTTTTGTTTATTAAGCTTTCTACCGGTTTGCTGCAGGAACATAATGAATGCTGTGATCGCTGTTGAAGCATTATATGCCTGGTGCTTTCCTAATAGATTAACTCTAACTGTTTTAAGATTGAGTTTAGGTGAATGATAATCAAATGAAGTTCCTATTTCATTAATTTTAATATTCGAAATTGAAAAATCTTTTCCATACTCCTGAACCGGTGCATGTAATTCTTTGGCTCTTTTTTTTATCACATTAGCTGCATCTGTTGTTATTTTTCCTAAAACAACGGGTGTATTTGTTTTAATGATTCCGGCTTTCTCAAAGGCAATTTTTTCTATTGAAACCCCCAGGCTTTTGGTATGATCATAAGAGATAGTTGTAATTACCGAAACAGTAGATGCAAACGGATTTGTGCCATCCAATCTACCTCCTAATCCAACTTCAAATATAGCATTATCAACCTTGTTAGAATAAAAAATGTCAAATGCCATTGCAGTTGTTATCTCAAAAAATGAAGCTTCATTTTCTTCCAGTATGGATTCCCATTTTTTATAGGTTGAAATGAGTTCATTCAATTCAATGTTTTTCCCATTTAATCGGATCCGTTCACGGTAATCAACCAGATGTGGAGAAGTATTTAATCCTGTTTTCATGCCGTATTGCAATGATAAAGCTTCACAAATTGCGGCTGTAGAACCTTTGCCATTTGTTCCGGCAATATGGATTCCTTGTGTTTTTTTATTCGGATAATCCATTGCCTTTAAAATATTGAGCATTCTATCCAATCCGAGTTTAACATTACCTGAATGGCGCTGATAGATATAGTCTAAGAATTCTTGGTATTCCATAATTTTCCCATAAAAAAACCTTCAAGATGTCTTGAAGGTTTTTGTTACACAGTTTAATATTTTATTCGATAAAGCTTTCTGGTAGTACATGATCTACAAATTTTTCTTCGTGAGGACATGTAACAACTATCTCTCCGGTTTCAAAATCGCCATACATGTAATACTTATCACCAACACCATTTTCAGGGCACTCATATGTCGTTTTAAGGTAGTTCATTCGCATCAGATCACGTGCTGTACCTTCAAAATTCTCTTCCCGTTCATTCATGTAAGATCTTATGGCTTTATGAATAGTAGTCATATTCTTTATACATTGTTCGGCTTTCTGCTTTTTATTCACATTATAGGTCTGTGGTAAGATCAATATGAAAAATAGAACTATAATTGCAATAAGACTTATTAATTTATAAATGTTAAACTTTTTCATTACTACTCCTTAAATTTTTTTCGATAACACCTTTTTTGCGAGATTTTCGTCAAGCTTTTTGTTTAAGGTAAAATGCAGGTTGATTATCCTTGACCTTTTAATTACATTCTTTTAAAAGTACTTAAAAAATATCGGAGGATGATATGGCAAAGAAAGTGCTTGTAGCAACAGCAAAACCATTCGCTTCTCTAGCAGTTAAGAAGATCAAAAGTATCTGTGAAGAGAAGGGTTATGAATTGATTTTGAACGAGAATTATACGGAACAAAGTGATCTTGTAAATGCGGTTAAAAATGTGGATGCACTTATAGTAAGAAGTGATAAGGTTACTAGTGAAGTTATTGAAAATGCAGATGATCTTAAGATTGTTGTTCGTGCAGGTGCCGGATATGATAACCTCGATTGCGAAACGGCTTCCAAAAAAGGTATTGTTTGCATGAATACTCCCGGACAGAATTCAAATGCAGTTGCAGAACTTGCTTTTGGCATGATGGTTTATATGGCTCGTGGTAAGTTCAATGGTAAATCTGGAACCGAACTTAAAGGTAAAACTGTTGGTATTCATGCTTATGGTAATGTAGGATTGAATGTAGCGAGAATTGCCAAAGGTTTTGATATGAAAATAATTGCTTTTGATCCTTATGTGGATAGCGCTATCATGGAAGCAGAAGGTGTTAAAC
The DNA here is from genome assembly GCA_030626645.1 of Candidatus Cloacimonadota bacterium. Taxonomy (GTDB): domain Bacteria; phylum Cloacimonadota; class Cloacimonadia; order Cloacimonadales; family TCS61; genus Tenebribacter. The sequence goes on along the minus strand of DAOUTP010000078.1, from coordinate 3,363 downwards.
CGGTTGATTCAATTGAAGAATTATATAATACAAGTGACTACTTGTCTATAAATATTCCCTCTATTCCGGCAACTCAAAAACTTATTGATTTAAGACTTATATCCATAATGAAACCTGATGCCACTATCATAAATACTGCTAGAAAAGAAGTTATTAATGAAGAAGATATGATCAAAGTTTTTGCAAATAGGAAAGACTTGAAATATGCATCTGATATTGCACCGGTGAAAGCAGATGAAATGATCGCTAAATTTGGAGATAGAGTTTATTTCACTCCAAAGAAAATGGGAGCTCAAACATTGGAAGCTAACGTGAATGCAGGTGTTGCCGCAATTAATCAGATCATCGCTTATTTCGAGAATGGTGATACCACATTTCAAGTTAATAAATAAAATCTAAATAGAAATAATATATGAACCTATCACTTCATAGATTCATCTTTTTGTATCATAAAATACGGACAAGATAGATATAGGATGTAATGTATTCATGACTAAGCTAATGACATAATAATATGTCTTGGTGAAATTGAAGTTCACTTATGGGGCTGGATATGCTTATGCCTCATAATTGCTCAATTTTATGATTGTTTGGTATGCAGATTGCTTTGCTAAAAGGTAAGTTATATTCTAAATAATAAAATTGAAGTGTGGAGGACGTTATGTTTTTAAGAAAAATGATTTATATTTTCATTATATCATTGATTATATTTTCATTCAACTTGCTTGCAGCTCAAGAGAAGATCGACAGTAAGTACATTATTCGAACATTTATTGATGAAGATGGAAATTCGATCGATGAGATCATTGTTCCAGGTAGACCACCAGCTGACCATCGTGAACCGGCAGTTGAACTACCGGATCCATTAACCAGTGATGCGATTAACATTTTACCAAATACACCAGCCTTCGACTGGTCATATGGTTGTTCAGCTACATCTGCTGCCATGATGGCAGGTCATTATGATAATATGATTTTCCCTGAGATGTACACAGGACCTACGAATGGTGGAGTTGTTCCAATGAACAACAGCACTTGGGGAATTGGTGAATGTCCGCTCAGTGCTACTCACATGGGATTTGATGGACTTGGCGTTAGAGGACATGTTGATGACTATTGGATATCATATGGAAGTTCTGCAAATGATCCGTATATTACTGGAAGTTGGACGCCTCATTCCAATGCTGATTGTACAGGTGATTTTATGGGAACAAACCAATCAGCATTTGGAAATACTGATGGAGCTACAACTTTCTACCACTATACAAATGGAACACCTTTATATGATTATACTGGCTGTGAACCAGCCCAGAAAGATGGTACTCATGGTCTACGTGAATTTTTTGAATCCAGAGGTTATTCAATTCAGAGCAATGGTAACTATTCCCAATATATTTATGGCTATAATGGTAACACAATAGGCTTCACGTACAATCAATTCAAAGCAGAAATAGATGCGGGACGTCCTGTACTCATTCAAGTAGAAGGTCATACAATGCTCGGTTATGGTTATGATGATAGTAGTAATCTGGTTTATATTCATGATACGTGGGATTATAACAATCATACAATGACGTGGGGTGGATCGTACAGTGGAATGGCACATTATGCTGTTGGTGTATTTCTACTGGAAGATCCCACTATTACAGTAACAGCTCCCAATGGAGGAGAGAGTTGGGATCTTGGCACATCACATAATATTACCTGGACAAACCAAGCTGTAACAAATGTTGATATTGATCTTTATAATTCGGGAACTTATGTATATACTATTATTGGAAGCTATCCTGCCAGTTCGGGAAGTTTAACCTGGCCAATTCCTTCAGGCTTAACAGCTTCTACAACATATTCGATTAAGATAAGCGATTCAAGTGCTTCAACAACTTATGATGATAGTGATGCTTATTTTACTCTGAATGACCCGGGAACACCAACGCCATTAATTGATGTAACTCCAATGTCCTTTACATCTACATTATTAATTAATGAGTCTGAAACTCAACAGATGCATATCACAAATATTGGAGACCCTGGATCAACTTTAAATTATTCAATTTCACACGGTTTTACAGATGGTGACAATATATCAGGTTCTTATGTTGCATGTTCTCCAGGTTCATATACACCAGGTGAAACAACAAATTGGAATCTATCTGTTTATAATGCAAGTACTGATGCTGAATGGCTTTCGGATATTTACGTAACATTCCCTACTGGAGTTACAGTAAACTCAGGTACAAATTTTGTTGGGGGGAATGCTCCTCTTACATATGACGGATCAACGGGTAATGGTGTGACTATTCACTGGTATGATGCAGATGGGGGATTTGGAAATATTTATGGTGGACAAACTGCTACATCCATCGTTAATGTTACAATATCTCCAAGTCTAACCGGGCATATTTCACTCGCATACCAGATTGATGGTGATATCTATGGTAGTGCGCCACACACTGTAACAGGTTCAGTAATAATACTACAAGAGTTATGGCTTTCTTATAATCCTACAACAGGCTCGTGTGCTCAAAATGTTACTGATGATATAGATGTTACATTCGATGCTACTGGACTTCCGGTTGGAACATATACAGCTGATATTTTAATTACTAATGATGGTGGTGGACCAGTTACTGTACCTTGTACCTTAAATGTTATCTCGCCGGATATAGATGTTACACCTTCTTCATTTTCAGAAAATCTATTTACAAATCAGACAGCATCACATTCTATGATTATCAGTAATCTGGGTGGAGAACAACTTGATTTTACTTTAGTAGAAAATCCGGTAGTTAGTTGGTTGTCTTTAGATACATACAGCGGTAGTATTGTACCGTTTGAAGCTCCTATTACAATCAATGTAGATTTTGATACTGCTTCATTACCACACGGTAACTATGCAACTGATATTGTGATAGATAGTAATGACCCTGATGAATCTCAGATTATTATTCCGGTTACACTAACTGTTTACAATGATGCACCGACAATTTCTTTACCAGATGATTTTACATATCTTGAAGATGCTGGTTTGGTTGTGGATTTCCACTTATACGTAAATGATCTTGATAACGATCCATTAACTCTTACTTCATCTGGAAACACAGATGTTACGATTAGCATTGATGGACTTGAGGTGACATTTGATAATACTCAAGATTGGAATGGTACTGAAGTAATATTGTTTACTGTTAGTGACGGTCAGGCTGATGCAACAGCAGCAGATATGGTAAATGTTATAGTTACTCCTGTAAATGATCCACCAATCCTGAATATTACAGGCACATTCGAAGCAGATGAAGATCTACCTTCAGTTACTTATGATTTCAGTGGATTCTGCTCTCAAACATGGGGTGAGACAGATAT
>DAOUTP010000024.1 GCA_030626645.1 Candidatus Cloacimonadota bacterium | reverse complement strand
TACAAAATATTACGTGATCACGATTATAAAAATATTTCACTTGATCTGATCTATGGTTTGCCGGATCAAACTAAAAAGGATGTTGAATTTTCTTTGGACAAGATAATACAACTTGATCCTGAACATATTTCTACTTATTGCCTGAGTTTGGAAAAGGATGTGCCTCTATTCTCTAAAGCTGATCAAATTCCCACTGATGAAAAAATTGCTGAATTCTATTATCTGATCCGTAATAAATTAATCTCTGCTGGATTTGAACATTATGAGATTTCCAATTTTGCTAAATCCGGTTTTGAATCAAAGCATAATCTTTGTTATTGGAATGATGAACATTATCTTGGTTTTGGTCCATCAGCAGCAGGATATTTGAATAATTGTCATCCTGAGTGTCCCGATGAAATCGGGATGTATCGAAGGATAAATGATGAAGAAAATATTGTGTATCGTTACAATAACATGGCAAATTTTGAAACATATTACAAAATGTTAGATAAGAATAAAATCATGACAGATAAAATAATTTTGAGTAAAGATGATCATGAGAAGGAGTACATTTTTTTAGGATTACGTAAAGCTGCCGGATTGGATCTGGAAGAATTTGAGAGTAAATTTAAAACTGATTTTATAAAAAAATATGATCAAGTTATTAATAAATTCAATAATTTACTTGAAATTTATAATGGTTCAATAAAACTAAAACCGGAAGCTTATTTCATTTCCAATGAGATATTTTCTGAGTTTATGTAGCACAGACACTCTTGTCTGTGCAAAATGAAAACCACCCGTTCAGGAGTGAACGGGGAACAAGGAGAAACATGAAATATATCGTAATAATTCTAATATTAATAATAACTTTATCTGCCTCAGCAGAGATACTGATACCGATGGATCAAACCCAAAGCAATCATCTCAAAGCGTATGGAATTGCATTCACTGCGTTGCAAAAACAAATTACAGTTAAATGGCTTTTAAACTATCGTGGTGGTTCCTTCCTGATACCGGATATTCAGGAGTTGGAGGGATTATGTAATATTCGTGGTGTGGATTATGAAAAAATATCTTCAGTAGAATATGCTTCAATTTTAGCAGAGATCGAGCAAAATAATATGGATGTTGTTGTTTTGGAGAAAGAACCTGAAATTGCCATTTACACTCCTCCGAATTCGCAGCCTTGGGATGATGCTGTAACTCTGGCATTAGTTTATGCAGAGATAGAATATGAAACGATTTGGGATGAGGAAGTTCTTTTGGGAGAATTGGATAAATACGATTGGTTGCATCTCCATCATGAGGATTTTACAGGGCAATACGGCAAATTCTACTCAAGTTATCGCAATACAAACTGGTATAAAGAAGATGTGCGTTTGAATGAGGAACTGGCTTCACGGTTGGGTTTTAATAAAGTTTGGAAGCTAAAGCATGCTGTTGCTGAGAAGATTCGTAATTATGTGAAGAATGGTGGATTCCTATTTGCCATGTGTGCTGCAACCGATACTTATGATATTGCTCTTGCATCCGGAAACACCGATATCTGTACTGAAGTTTTTGATGGAGATGGAATTGATGCTGACTACCTAACGAAATTAGATTTTTCCCGTACATTTGCTTTCACTGATTTTGAGCTGCTCCCTAATCCATATAAATATGAATTTTCCACGATCGATGCGAGTGATTATGCAAAATTGCGCGGAGCTGAAGCTGACTTCTTCCAACTTTTTGATTTCTCAGCAAAATACGATCCGGTTCCAACCATGCTGACACAATGTCATACAAATATGATCAACGGATTTTTAGGACAGACAACTTCCTTTCATAAAAAATATGTTAAGAAAAGTGTGATAATTCTAGGAGAAACACCGGGAATGGAGGAAGTAAAGTACCTACATGGAAACTTTGGAAAAGGAACTTTTACATTTTACGGGGGACATGATCCGGAGGATTATCAGCATAAAATTGGTGATCCGGAAACGGTTCTCGATCTGCATAAAAACTCACCAGGCTACAGATTGATATTGAATAATATTCTCTTCCCTGCTGCCGAGAAAAAGAAATTGAAAACATAATCAATTATAAAAGTTAGTTTTCAGATCTCCGCTATTTAAATACACTCTGCATAAACACATTCTGCATGAAAAATAGTGCGATATAAGCTAATATCGCAGAAGCAGCTGGTGTTGCAACCCAACCCAAACTTATCTGACTGAGTTTCTTGAAATTAAGATTCCTTCCACCTTTTGCTAAACTGATCCCCATTACAGAACCAACAACGGCTTGCGATGAAGAGACTGGAACCAATGGGAATGCCGGTAAATGAAGAGAAGTTAGAAGATTATGTAGTCCTTGTGAGGCAAACAGGAATAATGTTATTGAACTTGCCAGAACGACAACCAATGCTGTTACAGGAGAAAGCTTAAATATCCCCGATCCAACGGTCATCATTACTTTCTTGGAATAGGTGAAAACTCCAAAAGCTATTGCGATACCACCTAATAAAAATAGCTGTTGAATTGATGAAAGATGGAATAATCCTGCTAGTGTAATATCTTGGAATGGCGAAGAGTTTATAAAAACTCCCATTACGTTACCTATATTATTTGCTCCTAAACTGTAAGATCCAAATGCTCCAACTATCAACAATCCAATTCGTGTATAAAAATCTAAACGCATAAGATGTATTTTGGAACGTTCAACAATTCTCTTTGTAATATGAAAAAACAGGTAAGCAAGAATTGCAGATATGATTGGAGAAAACACCCAGGTTCCAACGATCTTGGTTAAGGAACTTATACTTGTAGCTGTATGAGAAAAGAAGTTCCAACCTATAATTGCACCAACAATAGCTTGAGATGTAGAAACCGGTAAGCCGGCTTTTGTCATCCACAAAACTGTAATTGCGGCAGCTAAGGCAACAATAAATGCTCCTGCCAGTTCATTCACAGCACCCAATTTGTCCAAAGTGTGAGAAGCTCCGGCACCGCTTACAACAGCTCCGAGAATAATGAACACGCTACAGATCAAAGCCGCAGTTTTGAATTTGATCATCTTGGTGCCGACGGCTGTTCCGAATATATTTGCTGCATCGTTTGCACCAAGTGACCAACCAAGGAAAAGACCGCTGGATAAGAAAAATATTATAGTTAACATAATGTTATTTTCCTAAAATGCGTTTAAATCCTTCGTTTGATAGCGTAAACAGATAAACGTTCAGCTACCGATTCTGCCACATCTGAAACTGCTGCAATTTTCTCCGCAAAATATCTCATATGAACTTTTTGGCTGAAACTTTCGATCTCTTTACTATTAAAAGCATTTCTTTTCAAATGTTCTTCCACATCATCTGCTTCATGTTCATAAAAATGCACTTTATTTACGTAATTGCTAACCATTCCAATCTCTCGAAAGAAAGCCCGAGCTGCTTTCACCACCTCTTCTACTGTTTTGGAAGAAAGTTCAGCAAGTTCAATAAAATCACTTTCCAGGAATTCAGGAATGTCGGGAGTTTCAATGGAGAATTGTTCCAGTACTTTTTCGCAGATATCAACTATATCATCGAGAGTTTCCAAAAGACCTAACACGTCTCCACGTGATTCAGGAATCAGCATGTATGTATAGAGTTTGTGCTTTATATCACGTCGAATATTATCAGCATCGCTTTCTAAAACTGAGATTTCCTTGAAATTCCTTTCAAATTTATCCTTCTTCCCAATTACATAAGCTTTAACACCTTCATGGAAAATCAATCCAGCGGTAGTTACCCGATCAAGATAACCATCTATGTCCCCTTCCAATTGTTTAGATTTACTATTAAAAAACTTTGGCATAATTAACTCCTACATTTTATGAAAATTCGGTATTACAAAGCCATTAGTCATTAAATCCTCCAATGTTACACACGAAGTATTTCCAACATGACAAGATGACAAGTCAAGTAATTTCTACATTTGGTTAATTTTATATAAAATAAATAGATATATCCTTATTCTGGGCAAAAAAATCTGGACAAACTAACTTACAAAATCTTTTTGACACTTAAAAAACAGGAGACAGTATGGTGAAGAAAGAAGAAAAAGTCGTAAAACCTGAAAAGGTTAAGAACACTTCCGAAGAGAAGATTGAACCAAAACCAACCCAAAATGAGGAAATTACAACTGAAAAACCAGAAGAAGCAAAAGAAAAACCTCAAAATGAAACAATAGAAGATGTAGAACTTGAAAAGGTTAAGATTATTTCCGACGATAAGATTGAAACAAAATCAATCCCAAATGAAGAAATAACAATTGAAAAACCGGAAAAAGCAAAAGAAAAACTTCAAACTAAAATAGAAGAAGAAATTGAAGTAGAAGTTAAAGAAGAGACAAAAGACGTAGTAGAAGATGATGAACTTGAAGATTCTGCAGGTGAGAATTTTGAACAAATGTTAGAAGATACACTTGTCAATATTAAGCAGCTTGAAATAGGTGATAAAGTAGCTGGTGAGATCATTAACATTACAGATTCCTACATATTTGTTACGCTTGGCGGCAAAAGAGATGTTTATGCTGAGAAACTAGATTACGTTGCAGAATCAGGGGAGTTATCTTTTAAAGTAGGTGATACATTAGAAGGTTACATCGTAAAAGATACTGAAACAGAAACACTTATTGCTAAAAGTCTTGTGTCGGTTAATTTGAACATTCTTCATGATGCATTTGAAGAGAAAATTCCGGTTAATGGAAAAGTACAATCCATGACTAAAGGTGGATATATAATAGACATTTCAGGGATCAAGGCTTTTTGCCCGATTTCTCATATAGATGATAAGATAGTAATTGAACCAAAGAAATTCATGAACGGAAGTTATGATTTCAGGATCATCGATTTTAAAGATAAAGGACGCAATATTGTTGTTTCCAGAAAGAAGATCATGGAAGCAGAAAAGAAAAAACTACGTAAAGAGATATTAAAAGAACTTGAACTTGATACTATTGTAGATGGTGTTGTTACACGACTTACAAATTTTGGTGCTTTTATTGATATTGGCGGAGTTGATGGACTTTTACATATTTCACAATTTTCATGGGGTCATATAGATTCTCCATCTGAGATCTTAAATATTGGTGATGAGATAAAAGCTAAAGTCATCAAGATCAAAGGCGACAAAATATCATTAAGCATGAAAGCACTTCAAGAAAACCCTGTTGAGGCTGCACTTCGCGAATTAACTGAAGGGGAAGTATTAACATGTAAGGTTGTACGTAATCTTTCTTTCGGTTCATTTGTTGAGATCAAACCCGGAGTTGAAGGATTAATCCCGATTTCAGAATTATCTCGAGGGAGACGGATAAATAATCCTTCAGAAGTAGTTAAAGAAGGTGATATTGTTGAAGCTCAAGTATTAAAAATTAATCTTGATGATCAGAAGATTTCTTTGTCACTTAAAGCTCTTCAGCCGGATCCATGGGAAGTTATAAATGAAACCATCAATGAAAATGATGTTGTTACAGGTGTTATAGAGAACGTTGTTAATTTTGGTGCTTTTATCAAGATCAGTGACGGACTCACAGGTTTATTGCCTGCCTCTAAATTAAAAATTGCTCAAGTTACTCTAGATAGCAAGAATGTTGGTGAAGAATATAAAGTACGTGTTGTAAAGATTGATAAAGCAGCGCGTAGAATATCTCTTGAGCCAACTAATATGCCTGAGTCTGTTGAAGATGATAAAAACAGTTGGCACAAATATAAGAAGGAAAGTAAACAAAACCACGTTAGTGAAGATAATCCATTTGCAAATTTGTAGACGGAATAGATAATACAAAAGCCTACTGAATTTTCAGCAGGCTTTTTTATTTATTCATCTTTTATCTTATCGTTAACAGATTCCACTCCTTTTTTAAAACCGATGTAGCTGATGACCGAGACGATCCCGGCTAGAATAATATGAAGAAATGCTTTTGTAGATTTTTTCATGAATATAACATTTCTAAAATTTAAATTGCTTTTTATTCAATTTTAAATTCAAAAACCTGTTGTGAACCTTGATCACCATAATCATCATGGAGCAGAAGATAATACTCGATTCCGGGTGTGACTTCAACTTCAGCAGGTAGTTTCTTCCAACTACTTGCAACATCGAGCTTATCATTTTCATTAAGTGTATAAAGCCTGATCTCCGGTACTATTCCTGCATAATCCTTTGCCATGAATTTTATTTTGTTTCCTGTTTCAATATTCAATTTAAAGTAATCATTATCACCTTGAGGGAAAATGGCAAGTTTCAGTGTGTCTCCACGTGATACAGATTTTGCAGTTTTGAAATCGTTGTTTGGCTCATAGATATCTATTTCATCCAGAAATTCCACTAAAAAGTTGAATGGAGTTTCGGAAGATCTATCATTATAATCATCATGCAAATAAATGTAATATTCTCCAGGTTCTGTAATTGCACAAGCATCGGGAAGTTTATGCCAGTTTCTTAGTTTTTGAATTTTAGGATTTGCCCATTCGTCATAAATTGCATAATATATTTCAGGGATAATTCCTTGTGGAACATCTTTAGATTTAACAAGAATGTAACCTTGCTTTGTTACATTAACTTTAAACCAGTCCGTGTCTCCAGTTGGGAATATTACTGGTTTAATAGGCGTTCCAAACTCAAGAGTAGTAGCTACCTCGGGACTGTTGTTAGGCTCTCCAGCATCATACTCCGGAATAAAATCTACTTTTATCTGGATCGGTTCGTTCGATTCCCTATCATGGTAATTATCAATGATTGCAAAATAGTAAGTTCCTGCTTCGGGAATAAATATAGCATCAGGCAGCTTATGCCACTTTTTGAGCCATTTTTCTTTTTTACCTTCCCATTCCTGGAATAATGCGTAACCCACTTCCAGTTCTAAGCCTTCGGGAATCTGACTTGCCTGAACTTTAAGATATCCCTGCTCGGTAAGATCAACTTTGAACCAATCAATATCTTTAACAGGGCTGATCTTGATAGAGAATGGTTTTCCAAGTGCGATCTCATTTGCCTGATCGATGGAATTGTTCGGTTCCTTTTCTTTGCTTGTACCTCCATCGCCACAACCACCAGTGAAAATAACAATTGTAAGAATAAAAACAAGCAATAATAAATTTGACCTGTTTACTTTTGACATACTATCCTCCTTTTTTTATCTATTAAATGGATTCTGCATAATTCATTTTGAAACCACTAAAGTGGTTAAGTGCGAGTTTGGTTTCATTTCATCCCACAGTTAATCCGGCAGCTGCCGGATAATGTTATAGTACTTATTGAATTAACCCACAACTTCAGTTGTGGGAATAATCAAACCCACGTATGAAAATTTTAATCATTGATGCATTAGCTTTCAGCTTGCTGAAAATGATGCCATTTTCTTCTTGCATTACTATGGTTTCTGAAATTTTGCCTAATTATGCAGAACTCATTATCTATTAAAAAATAAATTAACAATTACTAAATGATGGTATTATGGATTAAGTGTCAAGTGCATTTTTTTGAAATAGTTACGGAGAAACAAAAAGGGTAGATCAATGATCTACCCCTTCAATAAGTTCGACTTTGTTAGTTTTTGCCTGTCCCGCCGTAGTTTGAACGAAGGCGGATTCGTTGCTAATTTCGTCTTTTTACCACTCAAATTTCACATTAAGCTGACGCACAGCAAGCGTATCATCCACGCGTCTTACCGGTGTGTTTAGGGGAGCATTTTTAAGCAGATCGGGATTTTCTTCACACTCTTTTGCAATTTCTATCATCGCGTTTATGAAATCATCCAGAGTCTCCTTACTCTCAGTTTCTGTTGGCTCTATCATCATAGCTTCAGGCACGATAAGCGGGAAGTAAATTGTTGGAGCATGATAACCCTTATCCAGAATACGTTTGGCAATATCAAGTGTATTAATGCCATACTTTTCCTTCTGCCATACTCCGCTTGCCACAAATTCGTGCATACAATATTGATCCTTAAAAGGGATATTATAATATTTCTCCAGCTTCTTCTGAATATAATTTGCGTTAATCACGGCATTTTCGGAAACTCGTCTTAATCCCTTTGTACCTAACATTTTAATATAGATATATGCACGAAGATTCACTGCAAAATTACCAAAGAATGAGTGGACTTTACCCAGAGATGTTTCTGCATTTCCGTAATCCATGAAGTATTTATTATCTTGTTTATTCACCATTGGAGTCGGTAGAAATTTTACCAGATCTTTTCTGACTCCTATCGGACCGGAACCGGGCCCGCCTCCACCATGCGGAGTAGCAAAAGTTTTATGCAGATTGTAATGCATAATATCAAAACCGATCTCCCCGGGTTTTACTATTCCTAAAATGGCATTAAAGTTAGCACCATCCATATAAATTAATCCATCCACACTATGCACGATTTCAGCGATCTCTTCAACTTGAGTTTCAAATAACCCGAGTGTATTGGGATTTGTGAGCATGAATCCTGCTGTATTATCATCTACGTGAGATTTTAGATCTTGAATATCAACCAGACCCTTATCATTGGATTTGATCTCAACAACATCAAAACCGGCAAGAACCACACTGGCAGGATTTGTTCCATGAGCGGAATCCGGAAGAATGATCTTGTTTTTATGAGAATTTCCATTGAAATCATGATATGCCTTGATAACCTTAAGTCCTGTAAATTCACCATGTGCTCCGGCTACAGGTTGTAAGGTTACACCGGCAAATCCGGAGATCTCAGCCAAATCCTTCTGTAATTCATACATTATTTCCAAAGCACCTTGAGTAGTATCTTCTTCCTGGTAAGGATGAAGATTGTTGAACCCATCATTACGAGCTAGAGTTTCGTTGATCTTGGGATTATATTTCATAGTACAGGAACCCAATGGATAAAAACCTTTTTCTATGCAGTGATTCATATGTGCTAGTTCCAGGAAGTGGCGCATTACATCCAATTCGCTGACTTCTGGAAGGCGAATATCTTCTTTTCTGCTGAATTCAGAAGGGATACAATTTTCTAATTTAATATTTACATCATTTACTGGAAGAGTATAACCCTTGCGCCCAGAACTGGTTTTTTCGAATATCGTGCTAGCCATTGGTTACCTCCTTCAGAGATTTTATTAACTCATCCAAATCAGATTTTCTCTTCTTTTCTGTTACTGCGATCAGCAACATGTTTTCATGTCCAAATTGTTTAAGATCAATTCCGGGGAAGATGTTTTTAGGTTGCAGTTTTATAATGATCTCTTTTGCAGGGATAGGAGTAGATATAGTAAATTCCTTGAAAAAGGGTGCAGCAAAAGCCATATCGAAACCATCCAATTCTGTTATTTTTTCTGCCAGGTAATGAGCTTTTGTAGTGCTGTGTGTAGCCGCATCTTTCAAACCTTCTTTTCCCATTAGTGTCATATATACTGTAGCAGCCAGATTGCAGAGAGCTTGATTAGAACAAATATTTGATGTAGCTTTGGCGCGACGGATATGTTGTTCACGAGCTTGCAATGTAAGGGCATAACTACGTTTACCTTCTACATCCAAAGTGGCACCGACTATACGACCAGGCATGCTTCTTCTTAAACTGAGGTTGGTTGCCAGGAATCCAAAAAGCGGACCTCCGAAATTTTGAGCATTTCCCAAAGCCTGACCTTCTCCTACAACGATATCTGCTTTATATTCTGATGGAGCGTTCATCACAGCCAGCGAAATTGGGTCTACTGCAACAATAAAAAGAGCTTTTTTTGCAGCATGAGTTATTTCTTCAATTGCAAAAGCATTTTCAATATTTCCAAAAAAGTTTGGAGTTTGCAAAAGAACACAACTGGTTTCTTCATCTACAGCTTTCTTTAATCCATCCAGATCGACCAATCCATTTTTTGCAGGAATCACAACCAATTCAATTCCAACACCAACGGTGTATGTTTTTATTACTTCCAGATACATTGGGTTGATCGTTCCGGCTATAATTGCTTTGAATTTCTTGGTTTTTCTGGCAGCCATTAAAATTGCTTCGGCAGCGGCAGATGCTCCATCGTACATTCCGGCATTTGAGATTTCCATTCCAGTCAGATCACAGATCATTGTTTGATATTCATAAATATATTGCAGAGTTCCCTGGCTTACCTCGGCCTGATAGGGTGTATAAGCACTGTGAAATTCAGGCTTCAGCAGCACGTGATCTACTGCAGCAGGAATAAAATGATCATAGATCCCACCACCCAGAAAGGAATTTGCCTGGGTAGAAGAAATATTCTTAGCTGCCAGTTTAGAGATCTTTCGAGTAATTTCCAGTTCGGAATATGCATCTTCCAAACAACAATCTTTTTTCAACAGAAATTTATTAGGGATATTGACAAGCAGATCTTCGAATTTTTCTACACCTACCGCTGCCAACATCTCCTTTCTTTCCTTATCTGTATTGGATATAAAAGGCATGTTTTAACTCCTTATATCTATATTTTTCATACAAGTTTTTAATGCTCAGCTTTCTGTCAAATGAAAAGGTATTTTTGCTATTAAACACATTGCCTGTCACCATTCAATGAATTTGATAACGGGAAAAACTTAATTACTTTAGCCCTGAAACAATTGCAATGATTCCCATAATTATTAAAAGGATCAGTGTCAATTTTTTAAAATGATCATCTTTGATCTTATGAGATAGAAGATTTCCCAGGAAAACACCGATCAGGAGAGCGGGAAGGAAGGTTAATGAATAGTTCCAGACCTCTTTTGTGAGAAGCCCATTCCAATAATAAACCGGAACGGTGAACAAATTCAAGATAAAAAAATACGCTGCCAGATTACCACGAAATGTATGTTTATCTACATTCTGGTTCGATAGAAAAAGTATGATCGGTGGTCCGCTGATAGAAATGCTGCCACCCAGTAATCCGCTGAGCAAACCAACAGGCAGCATAGCTATCTTTTCATTTGCAAACTGTTTGCGAAACCCAATTAGTAGTAATATTCCAAAGATCAAGATTATTGAACCAATGAATATTTTAAGCAGATCTTCGTTCATTATTACAAGCAGATGTGTACCTAATGGCATTGAAATAATTCCTGCTGCCAGCAGAATCCAGATCTTCTTTAAGTTAACTGCTTTTCTGGCAGAATATAGAACAACAATATTAATTATCATGGAATAGACGAGAAGAATTGGAACTGCTGTTTTGGGTGACATGAACAATGTGATCAGCGGAATTGCAAGAATGGAAAATCCAAAACCGGTTAGACCCTGCAGAGCGGCGGAAAAAAGAAAAATAAATAATCCGATATATATTATCTGATCCATTTGATCCCTTTAGCTTGTCCATCTGAATACTGGAAAAATTGACTCAAAAGTATATATTTATTATTTTTCATTTCTAACCTCAGCTAAGAAACAAATTTTTCTGTTTCAATTGTGTCAAAATATTTATTGCATTTCGTATAACTTAATAGGGCACTATATCTCAGTACACACCAGACTTGACACATTTATTATACCCAGAATAATGCCAGCTATGAAAAATTCTATTAATAGAGAAAAAGTGATAATAATCTTTGCTTCGATATTTATCTTGGCAGCTGTCTTCTCCTGGACACAGGAAACTCAAGATGAAGTAAAACCTTATACGGCTGATTCTTTATTAACAGACTCATTAGAGGTTGTTGAAAGTTTTCAACTTGATTCACTTTTTTATGTAGCAGATAGTATTGATTACAATGTAGAAAAAGAGATCATACAATTAAGTGGTAATGCTTCTGTTACTTACCATTCTTCTATAATAAATGCAGATACAATTGCAATTGATCTTAAAAAAGAACAGGCTTTTGCAAAGGGGAAATCTTATCTGCAAGATGGATCGCAAAATATGTTGGGAAGAGATATTTGTTACGATCTTCAAACAAAATGGGGTTTGGTTACCAGTGGAGCCAGTAAGTTCGATAAAGGATATTATTACGGCAGTGAGATAAGAAAAATTGATGATGATACGTATGATGTAGACGATGGCATTTTTACAACCTGTGATGCTCTACATCCGCATTTTTATATAAAATCAAAAGAGCTTAGATTTTACAGGGATGATAAATTTGTAGCAAGACCGGTTGCCTTTTATGTAAACCATTTTCCCGTTTTTGGATTTCCTTTTGGAACTTTTACTTTAAAACGCGGCAGGCAAACAGGCATTTTGGTTCCTTCCCCGGGCTGGAATAAAGCTAGGGGGAAGTACATTGAAAACATTGCATATTACATTGCTTATAGAGATCATGCCGATATTACATTAGCAATGGACTATTACGAATTAACAGGATGGGAACTGGGTTTTCGTTCCAAATATAAACAAAGATATGTTCATAATGGTTTCTTTAATGCAATTTTACAAAAGAATGTGCAGGGTCCCAGAATATCACAATATGAATGGAACATAAAAAACAGACATCATCACGATTTTGGTAATAAAACTACTTTCGACATGAACCTTAATTTCATAAGCAGTAAAAGGGTTTGGGAAGGAAGTGAAATTCTGGATGAACGTCTTGCTGAGAGGATCACATCTTCAATGGCGTTTAAAAAACCGCTTTTTAACAGTACGCTATACATCTCTGCAGATTACACAGATGATCTGGAAAATAAGACAAAAGATATTACTCTGCCCAGAATATCTTATACACTTCCATCAAGACCAATTTACGAGATCTTTGTAGATGAGATCGATAATATTCCTGAAGATGTATGGTGGGAGAATTTTTCTTATTCCTACAAAGTTAAGGCAACTCATGAAGGAGATATTAATGATTCTACGGCTACTATATGGGATGTGCTTTACGATGATACTCTTGGTCCTGATACAACTTATGTCACAGGGAACCAGCATAATGCCGGTGTGAAACATTCAGCAAGCTTGAGCTATTCTTACAAACTCAAAGGCTGGTTGAATCTTTCTCAATCTATTTCCGGTAATGAAGCCTGGTTTGATAGGGATAAATATGATGTGAAGTTCGTACGTGGCATGGATTACTATTCCAGCTCTACTTTATCATTTAATCTTTATGGAATGCGAACATTACCCGGATTTTATATCTCCGCGATCCGTCATATTATTACTCCAAGAATTAGTTTTACTTACCGTCCCGACTTTTCTGATAACGATAGATTTTACAGTTTTGGTGGTATCGGAGTGAGCTCAACTGTAAAAAGCAGGAAAGTAAGTTTTTCTTTAGGAAATAAATGGCAGCTTAAACTTACCGCAATTGAAAATATAAAAGAACGCAAGATCAACGATTTCTTCAATATCTCTTCCAGTATAAGTTATGATTATGAGTTAGATAGCGGTTTCAGCGATATTTATCATTCAATAAAACTAAAACCGAACAAGATCAGTTTCGGGGTAGTTGATATTTCAACCAATCCTTACGGCAGCATATCGCAGGCAACGTACGATCTGGATGTTAATGGCTGGAATCCTCGG
>DAOUTP010000118.1 GCA_030626645.1 Candidatus Cloacimonadota bacterium | reverse complement strand
TGTGCAAAAAGGGAAGTAAATAATATCGTCGTTGCAAAAGTGATCCACAAAATTTTCCTCATTAATCCTCCAAATATATTATTATTATTTTACACTATCAAATAATGCAATTTGCATTCCTAAAGAATAATATTTTCCTTCTTCAAAAACTCACTTACGGTAAGTGCTTCTCCCCAATATTTATAAAATGTAGTGATGAGTGTTTCGGCTAGATCTGAATGTTCAATAACCATATATGTAAGGTTTTGGTCAGGATTAACCTGGTTGATCATTGAGAACATCACAGTGTGATTATCGAAGACATGAAGTTTAATTGGAAGGTGATAAGCAACCTTGATCTCTTCACCCTGATCTTCAAAATTCTTCATCCTTCTTGCAAAAAACTCAATATCATCTTTTTCTACTTCAAAGATCGATTTAAATACAACACCGGTCTTCATGCTTTCTTCTTGTTCTTTATGAATATCAAGGTCATTTGACATTGCATAGGGAGATTTACAGAATGAAAGAACTATCTCTTTAGATTCGAGTTCCAGAGTGTGATGCTTTTTAATAATGCTGGAAGGAGTTCCATAAACCTCAATGAATTCAAGTGGTGATGAGTTATCCGTATTAGATTGGTAAATAGGCGAGAGCAGTTCTGGTAGTGAATTAAGAGTTCTTAACTTCTCATTTTGTTCACTGATAAGTTTGTCAAAAGCTATATCGGGAGCTGCAGCTTGGAATCTTCTTATTTTTCCTAACTTCTCAATACATAATCCTTTGTTGATCAAGCTCTCAAGAACAGAGTAAATACGAGATCGGTTTACGTTGCAGCATTGAGAAATTTCAGTTGCAGTAAATGTATGTTTCTGTAATAAACAGCTATACACTTTTGCTTCATTTAATGTTAGTCCGACTTCTATCAACTCAGTTAAATATTTATTCATTTTTTCTCCTGAAAATTACACTGTTGCAACACATGGGGCAACAAAACAAATCGATGTGAAATGTCAAATAATTAATAACAAAAAACGCCCCGATCTCTCAGGGCGTTTTATCTTAACGTTGAATATTGCTGAACACTATTTCATCAATATCATTTTTTTAGTTGCAGTGTAGTTTCCGGACTTCATTTTATAGAAATAAACACCACTGGATACTGACTTATTTGAATTATCCTTACCATTCCATGTTGTAGTATAATGACCTGTTTCTTTGACATCGTTAATAAGTGTTGTTACGAGTTGACCTTTTATGTTGTAAACTTCAAGAGTAACATTCCCAGCTTCTTTAATTGAATAAGCTATATTTGTTACTGGATTGAATGGGTTTGGGTAGTTGCCATTCAGAGATGTGGTTGCAACTACAACGTTACCTGCATTAACGATGTTAGGAACAAATTCAATAGTTGTCATATCAGAAGGTCCCTCATCGTAAATCGCAATAACACCAGCTTCGTAAGTAGTTCCATTTATTAAGTCAGTGAATTGCCATTCCAAATCGGTTGTGTTGATTTGGAAAACACCATCCAGATAAACATCATAACCGGTAAGTTCATCAACTACCGGAGCTTCCCAGGTAAAGAGTCCTGTAGATTCATCTACAGCAAGATTGGTAGGAGGAAGCAGAAGGATGCCATCAATTTCGAAAAATTCAATAATCCCACTAACTGCATCATCCAGGCTATTTGTGCCGCCCAAACCAGCAAGCTCAAAAGAAGCACCTACTGTTTTATAAGTTCCTGAATCATAGGCTACGCCGCAATCGTATGCGGGAGAAGGATTTGAGAAAAGCGTCACTGCAGTACCAATTGGTGCAAGATGATCAATATAAGCGTTCTCACCCGAATAGCTCCATGTCATACCATCAAAAAAGTCATATCCATTGACAGTAGATAAGTCTCCAGTTCCATCTACTAAACCATTAATATTGAAATAAGGATGTACAGAAGTTGCTGTATCATAGGCCCAGGTGTCTCCACCTTCCATATATACATTGCCACCATTATCTAAATAAGAAGTTAATAGACCCGCTTCGGCTTCGGTGAGTGTATAATTGCTGGCATAAATCCCCAATAACACGAATACAGCATCCGCGTTACTGTTAAGTGGATAAGCATTGATATCGCTGGTTAGATTGACATCACCCATTTGGTAGAAGTTCTCTAACGAAGCTTGTAGCGTAGCACCGGTTGACGTAGGGTCAAGATCTAGAACTATAATATAATGATCAAGAGGATCAACTACATACACGTTAAAAGAACTAATGGCATCATATCCGTCATAAGATCCAAATATATCGATTTGGACATTTCCACTAGACGAGAATGATGTAAGTGTCAGGTCTATTCCGTCTAATGTTGCTTCCACTATTGTAGGATCGCTGCTTTCCACTGTAAGATCAGCTGCTACAGGATTACCTTGATAATAAAAATAATCTGTTAGATCAAATGTTACTGTATCATTCAAATCCATTTCTAAGTTTGCTATAGGATTGGGAGCAACAAGTGGATAATTAGCCATACCAGCTTGTAAGATCGGGTACATATTAAAAGGATACTGTGGATACCCGCCAACTGTAAACACACCGGTTGTATTCACATGCTGAACAAGAACAACTGCCCTTGTATTAGCTAAATCTAAAGCTGGATTCACGTCAAATGAATGAACAAATTGATCGGTAGAACCGCTGGTTGTGAGCGTGAAATCTTCTTCATAATATTCCACAACAGTACTATTATAAGAATCACTATAAAAGTAAGTTAACATGAATATAATTCTGTAATCATCTACTGGGATCGTTTCAGTCATCAAAGCATCTGCAGTGATTTCTATCTGTCCACCCGCTAAACTCATTAGAACATCTAATTCTATAGGACTTGAAATATTAACAAGATTATTATAAATAGTTTGATAACGACCAAGTACTCCAGTACCACCACCAAGGTCAAAAGTATCACCATTCAAAGCTGAAGATGGTAATGCCATAACATTATAATCGTTATTTCTAACAGCATAATTCGGACTAGGGTGGGCACCGTCACCTTCCCAGATTATCGGGATAAAATAGTCTTCATTTTCATACATTTGTAATAATGCAGCACGTGCATCGGGGCAATAACCTCACCATGTCTCCGTAAATACTTCACCGGCTATAAATCTTTGTGAAGCATTTAACAGGGTAGAAGTTAGAACAATTAGTAAGAATAAAATCAAACTTGCTTTTTTCATAATTCTCTCCTTTTTCCTTTGTTATTTTTTTTACTTACTTAATCAAGGCGCAATTATTTGTTGCACCTTATAGGACAACAGAATATAATAAGTTGTTTTGTCAAATATTATTTTAACTTTATTTTAATCTTAATTTAGTCCTAAAAGAAATAAATGGCTGCATTTAAAGCCGTCTGCAGCGCTGCTCATAATTCCACCAGCATAACCGGAACCTTCACCTATTGGGAAGAGATTAGTAATCCCATTTGACTTGAAAGTATCACGTTCCCTGGACAAACGAACAGGTGATGAAGTTCTGGTTTCTGGTGCTAACAGTAGACCATTATCAATAAATCCGGGAATTCTTTTATTAAATTTTGTTAACCCGGATTTCAATGATTCTGTAATATTTTGTGGGAAGATTTCATTCAGATCTTCTTGATATGTTCCTTTCAGAAAACTTGTTTGATTTTGAATTGAAGAAATTGAATTCTTCATGAAATCATCAGCATTTTGAGATGGAGCAAAATAGGGTTTAGAATGATTGAAACATTTTTTTTCAATCTGTTGTTGGAATTTCATTCCGGCGAGAATATCATCACCAAAATCTGCTTTATTAACTGTTGCCACAATAGCACTGTTAGCAAAATTATTATTTCTATTTTTAAAACTCATCCCATTAAGAACAAGGCTGTTTTGCTCAGAAGATCCAGCTACAATAAACCCACCTGGACACATACAGAAACTATAAATTCCCTTATCTTTATGCTTAGCCGTAAGGCGATACGTTGCCGGACCTGTAAGCGAAAAGTCAGTCTTCTCACCATAGAATGCACTATTAATGAATTCCTGTGAGTGCTCAATCCGAAAGCCGACAGCAAAAGATTTGTTTTCCATGGCAATTTTATCTTTAAGCATTGTGAAGGTATCACGTGCTGAGTTACCAATTGCTAAAATCAAGATTTCAGGAGAGTGTTTTTCATTATTTATCGTTACATCAGCAATACTATTATTCTCAATTGTAATATTTTCCAGTTTGCTATTCCAAAAGAATTTACATCCTTCATTAATTAGAAATTTCCTCAAATTAATTATAATACTTCTCAATCCATCAGTTCCAAGATGGGGAAGAGCGTCGTATCTTATCGATTCATCAGCACCAAATTTAATAAGGTATTCAACAATTTTGTTTGTATAAAAATCTCTGGTTCTGGAAGTAAGTTTACCATCGGAGAATGTTCCTGCTCCACCTTCACCAAATTGAACATTGCTGTTCTCATCCAGAATTCCTTTTTGCCAGAAATTCTCTACTTTCTCTGCTCGAAGATCAATTGTCTCACCCCGGTCAAATATGTAAGGTTGAAATCCATTTTCCACAAGTGATAGTGCAGCGAAAAGCCCAGCTGGTCCAGCTCCAATAATAAATGGATTAGGATCAGCTAATTTGATAGAACTTTTGATGTAAGGTTCTGGTTCAATATATTCTAGGATTTCATTATTAAGGTTTATATTGAAATCTATTTCAGCAATAAGTGTGAAATTATATTTGAGGAAATTTTTCTTACGTGCATCGATCGAGCGACGGATCGTCTTGATAGTTCCAATGTATTTCGATGAAATCTTTAATTTATTCGAGATTGCTTTTGATAGATCAATTTCTTTTGAAACTGGCACCAATACATTTCTGATCAAATACAAATTTCCTCCGATAAACTTCTAAGGTAATTTTAACTTCCCGACTTAAATTCTTGTCAAGTGAATCAAATGAGTAAGAGGTTAAAATGATAAAAAAGTTATTTACAGATTTGAAAATGAAAATGGTGGCAGGACCCAGACTTGAACTGGGGACACAAGGCTTTTCAGGCCTCTGCTCTACCAACTGAGCTATCCCGCCACGCAAAGTGGACTCAACAAAATATCGGGTTTTTGTGTCAAATAAAAAATTCATCATTAATTTCTTCGACGTTACCGTTTTCGCTTTGTTAAGCTCACTGCCTTATTAAGAAAAGGAGAACGGAAAAAGAAATTTACAACGAACAAAAGCTAACACTAACGAACTTTCCTCTTTATTAAACTATAACGTTACAGCTTCTTGATTTGTTCGTTAAAGTTCGTTATTTCTCTTTTTATCTTCATTAATCATCATTCCTTGTTAAAAGAGTCGGCTTTCGTTTTTTACGAAAACGATCTTCTTTAAATATTGGATATTCATCTCTTTTTTTATAACTAAAAAATATTCTTTTTTCTTTGTTCGTTCTTGTTCGCTGTTTATAATTTTCTAAATATATCCATTTATGTATTCTGAAAGCATTTCCAGCATTTTCCTTTTTTCTTTCATTTTTAAGAACGAAGCATTAAATGAATTACCGGCAAGCTGTATTATATCTTCTTTTGAAAGATCAAGAGCTTTTTGGATCTCAATATAATTCTCATTTACATAACCGCTAAAGTAAGCAGGGTCATCAGAATTAATTGTAACGAAAAGACCTTTATCGAGCATTCTTTTTAATGGATGTTTTTTAAGATCTGTTACGACTTTAAGTTTAAGATTAGATAGCGGACACACTGTTAAAGCTATTTTTCGCTCGACAAGCTTGTTTACAACATCCATATCTTCCATGCTTCTGTTACCATGATCGATTCTATTTACGTCTAATAAGTCCAAAGCTTCTGTTACATATTCCGGAGGACCTTCTTCTCCGGCATGAGCAACAATTAAGTATCCATCTGCTTTTGCTTTTTGGAAGACTCTTGCAAATTTAGAGGGTGGATGTCCCATTTCTGAGGAATCCAAACCCACGGCATCGATCCACTTCTTAAAGGGTTTAGCTTGGTCCAAAGTCTCAAATGCAGCTTTTTACGGGAGATGCCGCAAGAATGACATAATGAGTTTTGAGGTAATTCCGAGTTTAGTTTCTGCGACAGCTAATGCATTATGAATTCCGTTGATCACAGTTTTAAATGAGATATCGCGATTTGTATGGGTTTG